>JBEBAY010000028.1:0-8093 GCA_041158645.1 Candidatus Parcubacteria bacterium
AGTTCTCCATCTTTCATAGTTACAAATACTGATTCACCCTTTACTACACCCTTTTCAATTATAAATGTAGCTACATGGTTTAGTATTTTATTCTGTATTAGACGAGCCAACGGTCTTGCCCCATAGTGAGGGTTGTACCCCTCCTTTGCCAGGTAGTCCATGGCATCCATGGAGATCTCTAGATCTACCCCCTTGGACAAGAGCCTAGTACGGATAACATCAATCTTGATAGACACAATACTACGAATCACTTCTTGCGGTAATACATCAAATACGATTACATCATCCAAACGGTTTAGGAATTCTGGACGGAAATGATCTTTTAGACTTGCTAGAACTTTGTCTTTTGTATTTTGATAATCATCTTTGATTGTATTTGTATTGAATCCAATACTTTCCATCTTTTCAATCAAATGAGAACCAATATTTGAAGTCATTATGATGATTGTATTTTTAAAGTTTACAGTACGCCCCTTGGAATCTGTGAGCTTGCCTTCGTCGAGAACCTGGAGCAAGATATTGAATACTTCAGGGTGAGCTTTTTCAATCTCATCAAAGAGAATCACTGAGTATGGGCGATGGCGAACTTGCTCTGTGAGCTGTCCTGATTCATCGTATCCTACATATCCCGGTGGTGAGCCGACGAGCTTGGACACACTATGGCGCTCCATATACTCGGACATATCTACTCTTATTAATGATTTCTCATCGTCAAACATAAATTGTGCCAATGTCTTTGTCAGCTCTGTCTTTCCTACACCAGTAGGACCAAGGAAGATAAATGAACCTATTGGCTTATTGGGATCAGATATCCCAGCACGAGAACGACGAACTACATCTGAAATCTTCTTGATTGCTTCGTCTTGGCCGACTACACGCTTCTTTAACTCGTCCTCCATATGTGCGAGCTTGCTTCGCTCTTCTTCTAGCATTCTAGATAGTGGCACACCTGTCCATCGAGCTACTACCTCGGCTATATCCTCTGTAGTTATTTCTTCTTTTAGTATTCTACGAGACTTTTGCAATTTCTTTAATTTTGCTAATTTTGAATCCAAGTCTTTTTGAAAATCTGGAATCTGTCCATAGCGAATCTCTGCTACGCGAGCAAGATCCCCCCGCATCTCAGCATTGTCTGCTTCGAAACGCAAAGTTTCTAATTCCTTTTTAATTGCACGAATTTCAATTACTGTATCTTTTTCATTTTTCCATTTTAATTCGAGCTCTTTTGTTTTTTCTTTTAGATTTGCGATATCACTATCAATCTCTTTTATGCGAGCTTTTGTATCTTTATTTTCTTTTGTTGAAAGTGAATCAGTACCTAGCTCTTTGGTCAAAGCTTCTTTTTCAATTTCAAGACGCATAATTTTGCGATGTGCTTCTTCGAGTGCAGGTGGCTTGTTCTCCAATGAAATCTTCAATGCTGAAGAAGCCTCGTCGATCAAGTCAACAGCTTTGTCTGGAAGGTATCTACCAGTGATATATCTTGTAGAAAGCTGAACAGCAGATATGATCGCATCATCAGTGATGCGCACTCCGTGGAACAATTCATACTTTTCTTTCAATCCACGTAATATAGCGATAGCGTCATCGATAGATGGCTCGTCGATAAATATCGGCTGGAATCTACGTGCGAGTGCTGGATCTTTTTCAATATGTTTTTGATACTCCTTTAATGTAGTCGCACCGATAGCATGTAGCTCTCCACGAGCAAGTGCAGGCTTTAACATATTTGAAGCATCGAGTGACCCCTCGGAGCTACCTGCTCCTACGATAGTATGAATCTCATCTATGAATAGTATTATCTTGCCATCTGTCTTTTCTATTTCTTTCATTATTCCTCTTAGGCGTTCTTCAAATTCACCTCGGTATTTTGTACCGGCGAGCAGTAATCCTAAATCTAGTGATACTACCTCTTTATCACGAAGACTCTCGGGCACATCACCCTTTGCGATGCGTATAGCCAGAGCCTCTGCTACTGCAGTCTTGCCAGTACCAGCCTCACCTATGAGTATCGGATTGTTCTTTGTACGACGAGATAGAATCTGCATCAATCGCATAATCTCTGTATCACGACCGATGACTGGATCGAGCTTGTCCTCGCGTGCGAGTTTTGTCAGGCTACGAGTAAATTTTGTTAGGAGTTTTGGCTTCTTTGAAGAACCCGTATCTAGAGTACTGTCTTTTCGGAACATCTCTACAATATTTATAACTTTATCTTTTTCAATTTTAAATCGTCCTAGCATCTCACGAGCCTCACCTGGAGTCTCGAGCAATGAGATAAATAGATGCTCTGTGGATACGAATTCATCTTTTAGTACTACTGCTACCTTGCTAGAATTTTCTATAGCAGCAGCTAGGTCTGGAGTCAAATATATCTGATACGATGGAGATACTGTATTGCGAGCCTCTGGATTCTCTATTACTTCAGCTACTGTATCTACAAGCAACAATGTATCAATATCCATCTTTTCCAAGATAGATATGACGAGTGATTCCTCTTGTACGAGTAGAGATGTTAGGAGATGCAGACCATTCACATGGTTTTGACCACGCTCAATAGCTAGCTCGTGAGCCTTACGAATTGCCTCTTTTGCTTTTGTTGTAAAATGATTGAATGGGGGCATAATATATAATTCTTAATTTTGTAATTTTAAATTTTTAAACAAAAACAATATAAGTATTTACTGTTTAGGAGCAGTATTTGAATCTACTACTGGATCTGATGATTTCGGGTCAGTAGATTTTGTTTCGTCAGATGATTTTGCTTGAATTTGTAAAACCACAAATCCATTTCCAAAACTTTTTAATATCTTTGCAGTGAACAAATCTGATCCGAGCATCACCTTGTACAAATCTTCTTTTTCCAAGAGACTACTCACCTCGATCAAAATAAGACCAGAATCAGAGATAACTACACCTTGACCCAAGGGTCGTACAGGATCCACTGCTACCTTATCTTTATCTTCTGGATTAACTTTTACCTCTACATAATCTTTATTATAAACAGAAACTAGAACTGATTTATCTGATAAGTTTATATTTGAATTATTTTCTGCTGGAGCCTGAACTGTAGTCACTTTTTCTATTGTTCTTTGTATTACATTATTTATAGTCTGAGTGGCACTCGTCGGCATTTGATTCATCAATGTGACAGTCACTATACCAGTAGCAATAGAGACCACAAATGTGATGAGTAATGTTAGTAATATAAGCTGTGTTTTGTTTAATTCTTTGATGTCCATATTATCCAGTATAGCATAGCCGTCAAGCTTATTTCCACTGCTTGTATTTGATTAAAATCTTCTCAAGAGATGTAATTAGATAGTCTAAATCAGACTTTTTTGTCTCTCTACCGAGAGTAATACGAATGGAATCATTTGAATCAGATCGAAGTGCTCGTATCACATGTGAACCCGTATCACTATCGGCTGAACAGGCAGAGCGCTCGGACACCTCAATTCCCTTTGCATCGAGCTCTACAACTAATAGCTCGCTTGAAACACCCTCTACTGTGATGTTTATATTATTAGGTAGACGATTGTCAGAATCACCATTTAAGATTATTTTGTATCCAGATCTTTCGGTAAGATTTAATAATTTTGAAATAGCATAATCCCGCAAAGATGTCAGTCTATCAACTTCTTTATTTTTTATTTTATTTGCAATCTCTAACGCCAGGGCAATACCTGCGATAGCTGGCACATTCTCTGTACCAGATCGGAGTCCACCTTCCTGGCCACCACCAGAATATAACGGAGACAATTCTATCCCTCTTTTTTTATAGAGCACTGCTACTCCCTTTGGGCCGTAGATCTTTGTACTATTAAAAGACATCATATCTACACCTAGTCTGTCTACGTTTTCTGTATCTAGATAATTCATAGCTTGAGCAGCGTCTGTATGGAAAAATGGAAATTCATTTTTGTTCCCGTTGTGCTTCTTGTAATGTCTTATCTCTTTTGCAATCTCACGAATAGGCTGAATAGTTCCGATCTCATTGTTAGCATATATCACAGATACTAGAACAGTATTCTCTCTGATTGCCTCACGTATTTTTTTTGGGTCTACTATTCCGTTTTCTTCTACATTCACATATGTCACTTCTGCTCCACCTCTAGATTCGAGAATCTTACAATTCTCGAGCACTGCGCTGTGCTCTATGTTTGTAGTTACGATATGAGGTAACTGTGAAGAATTTTTAATTAAACCTAAAATCGCCAAAGCGTCTGATTCAGTACCAGATCCCACAAAAAAAATCTCGTCTTTTAGCGCATTTATAGATTTTGCGATAGATTTACGTGCATCTTCTACTGTAAACCTAGCTGATACCCCACCGGAGTGAATTGCATTGGGGTTTAATTCTGTCCTACTGGCAATACTAGATACGAGTTTTGCCACCTTTTTGTCGATAGGTGTCATAGACGCATAATCTAAATAGATTTTCCTCTTTTGAAACATTATGTACCTACTATATCATATATTGTAAAAAATGATTATTTGTTGTATACTGCACACTATCTATGAGTATCACTATCCTTACATATATACTTGGATTTTTTATTGCCATCCTGCTCGGGTGGATAACCTATCTGCATATACGTATGAAGCGTCTTTTCATGGGTACAAAAGCAAAAGATCTCGAAGAGGTAATGTACACCCTAGGCAAACACACTGAAAATCTAGAGATAACTCAAAAAGAAATAAATCGTCATCTAGAACACCTAGACAACAAGATGAAAAAAACCATCCGAGGAGTGGAGACAATCAGATTCAACCCATTCCCTGACCATGGAAGCAATCAATCATTTGCTATTTCATTCATAAACGATGAAGGAGACGGAGTAGTGATGTCTAGTATATACGCTCGTGATCGAATGAGTATATTTGCAAAACCAATAAAGGCAGGCAAATCAGACTATGAACTTTCTGAGGAAGAGAAGGAAGTTTTAACTAAAACAAAATAAATATGTCAGAAAACAAAACACAAACAAATAGACCACCAGTAGTTGTGGTCATGGGGCACGTCGACCACGGAAAGTCGACTCTTCTTGATTATATCCGCAAGTCAAACATAGTAGACGGAGAAGCAGGTGGTATCACACAGCATATTTCTGCATATGAAGTAGTACACAAGGGTGAATCAGGGATTGAACAGAAAATCACATTCCTCGATACCCCAGGACACGAAGCCTTTTCAAAAATGCGTGCTCGTGGTGCTTATGCAGCAGATATAGCAATACTCGTAGTATCTGCCGAGGATTCAGTAAAAGCTCAAACTCTTGAGGCGTACAACACTATAATCGAAAGCAAAATACCCTACATAGTAGCTATAAACAAGATAGACAAAGCAAATGCAAATATAGAAAAGACAAAAATGGACCTAGTAGAAAAAGGTATATATCTAGAGGGTATGGGTGGAGATATCCCATTTTCACCAATATCTGCAAAGGTAGGAACTGGTGTGCCTGAATTATTAGATATGATACTACTAGTATCAGAAATGAATAATTTTACTGCGGACAAAAATACTGGAGCATCTGGTGTGATCATCGAAGCGAATCGTGATCCAAAACGTGGAGTATCTGCTACATGTCTAATCAAGAATGGTACCGTTAAAAATGGTATGTTCGTAGTGGCGGGTAATGCGATAGTAGCAACTCGTATGATGGAAAACTTTCTAGGTAAGCCAATAAAGGAGGCCACTTTCTCATCCCCTATCCGACTCGTAGGATTTGATGTACTACCTGAAGTAGGTAGCACTTTTGAAACTTTTTCAACAAAAAAAGAAGCAGAGAAATACATAATGGAGATTTCTGATCTATTGAATAAAAAAGCAAATACAAGAAATGAGAAATTTGATGGCAAGGTCATACCTATCATCATCAAGACAGACGTGGCTGGCACAATAGAGGCGCTAGAAAAGGAAATGACAAAATTAAATACATCCGAAATATCTTTCAAGGTTATATCTTGTGGAGTAGGTGCGATATCTGAGACAGATCTAAAAATGGCAAGCTCCGACAAGGAAAGCATAGTAGTAGGATTCACAGTAAAGATGGATGCTGGTGCAAGAGATCTAAATGAAACTCTAAAAGTAAAAGTTGAAACATTTGATATCATATACAAACTCACAGACTACCTAAAAGAATTGATAGAAGAGCGCAGGCCTAGAACTGAAATTCAAGAAGTCACAGGTGCTGTAAAAATATTAAAGACTTTTAGTGCTACAAAAGACAAGCAAGTCATCGGTGGAAAAGTTACAGAAGGCCGTATAACACTAGGTGGAATAGTACGTATCATGCGCCGTGAGAATGAGATAGGCCGTGGAAAAATAGTAGAGCTCCAAGCAGGAAAGATAAAATCAAAAGAAGTCCTCGAGGGCAACGAATGTGGAATGCAAGTCGAATCCAAGATAGAGATAGCAGGTGGTGATGTGCTCGAAGCATTTACAACAGTAATCAAATAAATATATGGCAAATCACAGAGACGAAAAAATACTAGCTCGAATAAAAGAATTGGCTGCTACCTTTATTGAAAAAGAAGGTGGTATTTCATCTCTTATCACTGTCACAGGAATAGAGATGTCCCCTGACGGCAGGAATGCAAAAATACTAATAACCGCCCTACCAGCAGACAAGGAGCAAGCTGCTTATGGATTCGTAAAGAGAAATTTAGGAGAAATGCGTATATTTATGATGAAGCAACTCAAAATTCACCCTATTCCATATCTTGATGTAGCGATAGACCTAGGAGAGAAAAATCGCCAAAAAATTGACGAATTACTCAAAAACGGTTAGGATGTATTTACGCAATGAAGCAATAAAGGCCTAGTGGCCAAGTGGTAAGGCAAAGATCTGCAAAATCTTTATACGGCGGTTCGATTCCGCCCTAGGCCTCCGGCATAGAGCGAGCAAACAATTTTGCTCGCATGACGGAATCGAAAGACTTTTCATTGCTGAGTTTACGAAGCTGAAAAGTACCCGTGACCGTTGGGCAAGATATCCGCCCTAGGCCTCAGGGCGTCGTGCTGTATTGAAAATAAAATATGCCGGGGTGGCGAAATTGGTAGACGCACTTGCCTTAGGAGCAAGCGAGGTTACACTCATGGAAGTTCAAGTCTTCTCCCCGGCACAATAAAAAAAGACTCTTTCGGGAGTCTTTTTTTATTGTGCCGGGAGCAAGGTGCCAACGCACCTTGCGCGAGAAGCTTGAAGACCTTGAGTATACTTATGAGGATGTACACATCCGAATAAATACGAAAGGTGTACAGAATCTGTAAGATTCAAGATTCTTCGAACCCTTTTCTTTTCCCTCTCTTTTTCTTGCATTTTACCCCTAAATAAGGTAGTATATCTATATGACGATTATTGCTAACCTATTACCGTATATACAGATTATCTTGTCTGTTATTTTGGTTGTTGCTATATTACTCCAGCAATCCGACAGTGGTGCCGGTGGTGCTTTTGGAGGCGGAGACAGTGGTGCTCTATTCCACACACGCCGCGGATTCGAAAAGATCCTATTTATAACTACAATTATAATCAGCATACTTTTTGCTGCTTCAGCTTTTATTGCGATACTCGTTAAGTAAATCGTTTACTTAATTATTAAACTCACATAGCGGGGATACCCCTCTCTATTCTATTTTACAATGCAATCATTTTTTTCATTTATAAAAGATTTCAAAATACCTAAGAAAACAGAACTGAAAAGTGCTTTTAACAAGATGACTCCGAAACAGCTGGCTCTGTTTTTTGTTTCTTCATTACTAGCACTATCTATGTTCGTAGCAATACTAGCAAAGATAAACAACTATTATATGGTATCAGTGCCAAAGACTGGCGGGAACATATCCGAAGGTATCATAGGAATACCTACATTTGTAAACCCTATTCTTGCAATATCTAGTGCAGACAAGGATATGACTACTCTCGTATATTCCGGATTAATGAGAAAGATGCCAGATGGTACGATAGTTCCTGATCTTGCAAAATCTTATGAAGTATCAAATGATGGATTAACATACACTTTTATACTAAAAGACAATCTATCTTTTCACGACAAAAAACCAGTAACAGCAGAAGACATAATAT
>JBEBAY010000029.1:0-5090 GCA_041158645.1 Candidatus Parcubacteria bacterium
GACTGGCGTAGAGCTAGTCGCTGAAATGGATGAATTCATACACAATACTCTGACTGATTACTACAAGAGTTCCATTTCTTGTGATGACATATCTATTACACTAGTAAATCAAGGATCAGAATTGTTATCTGCATTCCCTCCTGTGTTGAGAAAAAAAGCCCTTGAAATATTGCAAGATAAAAAAATAAATGTACTTTTGAATACTGGGGTAAAAGAAGTCCTAACAAATAGTGTATTGTTATCTGATGGTAAAAATATAGATTCGACGCACACAATATGGACAGCAGGGGTAAAGCCGAATACTGAAATTTTCAATGGAGTGCTAGATATGAATAAAGGAGGAAGAATATTTGTGGATAAAAATTTGCACATACCCGCATTCCCAGAAATATTCGTTATAGGTGATGTGTCTTTTGTAAAAGAAGATGAGAATAGTGCACCTCTACCTATGACTGCTCAGGTGGCTGTAAGACAGGGCGATCATGTAGCTTCTAATGTAAAAGCTTTTCTTGATGGGTCAGAGCTGATTCGTTTTGAATTTGAATCAAAAGGTGAGATGGCATCTTTAGGTAGATTCCAAGGTCTTGCTAATATATTTGGTTTTTCTATTACTGGTCCTGTCGCGTGGTTCTTGTGGAGAACTGTATATCTATTTAAATTCATCTCACATTTCAAGAAGATCAAAGTCGCTTTTGATTGGACTATGAATCTATTCTTTTCTCGTGATATAACAAAAATATAATTTTATGAATCAAGGTCATGCATGGGAAAATGAATACAAGAATTCTAAATTGGTGACTAAAGCCGAAGGCCCCCAGGCAGATACTTTGCGATTTTTAAAGTTTTTAAAGAAAGAACAGAGATATAAAGTAGAAGATAGAAATATTCTAGATCTTGGGTGTGGTACTGGCCGCAATGCAAATTACTTGGCAGAGGAGGGGAATAATGTAATCGGTATTGAGATATCCAAGACAGCACTGAAACTTGCAAAAGATCGAGCAAATGACACAGGATTAAAAGTAGATTACAGGCTAGGTGATATCGGTGAACAATATGATATACCAGATGAATCTATTGATTTAGTTTTAGATGTGACTAGCTCGAATGCACTCGATGAAAAAGGGCGAGCGGTTTATTTGTCTGAAGTATCACGAGTATTAAAATCTGGCGGCTATTTCTTTGTCCGTGCACTGTGTAAAGACGGCAACAAGAATGTAAAAAATCTTTTAAAAGATAGTCCTGGTCGTGAATACGACACATATTATATGAAGGATTTGGATTTATATGAGCGTGTATTCTCTCGAGAAGATTTTATAAAAATGTATGGTCAGTATTTTAAGATTTTATCTCTAGAAAAAAAGACATCTTACCCGACTGTGAATGGACGCCTTTATAAAATTGAATATTGGCTCGCGTATATGCAAAAATAATTTATTACGCATTTAAAATTTATGGCACAAGTAAAGACAAAAGAAGAAATAGAGAATATAAAGAAAGCCTGTCTAGAAACAGATGCAATATTTAAAAATATCTTAAAATTCTTAAAATCAAACACTAGTCCCAGGACCGGCCTGGGACTGGAGGTGAAGGAGGTAGAATTGAGGGATTTTATTTTAGGTGAGATTAAGAGGAGAGGTTTGAAACCGAGCTTCCCGCCAATCGTCACCTCTGGTAAGAATGCTGGTAATGATATACACCCAAAACCTACTGATAAAAAATTGTCTGGTTTTGTGATTATTGATCTAGGTGTAAAAGTGAATGGATATTGCTCTGATATGACTCGTACAATATTTGTCGGCAATCCAAATGATGAACAGAGAAAAATTTATGATTTAGTTTTAGAAAGTGAGATGTCTGGCATCCGAGAGGTAAAAAGTGGTGTGCATGCGTACAGGGTAGATGAAGTTTGCAGAAAGGCACTCGGTAGATATGCAAAATATTTTATTCATATGACAGGGCATGGAGTAGGCAAGCTCATCCATGAAAATCCAAAGATTTATTTTAAAATAACAAAGCCAATATTGGCCGAGGGTATGGTAATTACCGTAGAGCCAGGTATTTATATAAAAAATAAATTAGGTATTCGCATCGAGGATACAATTCTTGTGACTAAAAAGGGAAGTGTTATACTGACAAAGTCGTCTAAAAATCTGATCACAATATAATGGAAATAGAAAATAAAAAAGGGAATATCGGAGTGTTTGATTCTGGGCTCGGAGGCCTTTGGATTTTAAAGCATGTAATAGAATCCCTCCCACAGTACAATTATGTATTTTATGGTGATCAAAAGAATGTCCCATACGGCATAAAGAGTAAAGAGGAACTCCTGGAATACACCAAAGAAGCATTAACTTTTTTATATGAAAAAGAAAATTGTATTGCTGTATTGCTCGCTTGCAATACTACCAGTACTGCCATATATCATGAATTAAAAGAGTGGATAAAAGAAAATTATCCAGATAGATTACTGTTTGGCATAGCGCATCCTACTGTTGAATCAGTCACTGATGCAAAGTCCGTAATGGTTTTTGCTACTATGCGCACAGTAGATTCGCATTTTTATCAGAACGCCTTGAATGCAAAAAATATTAATACAAATGAATTTGTATTACTGGAATTAGCATCTAGGATTGAGAATGGGGAGGATGTATTAGATTATCTGGATCATCATAAATACTCAATTCCTGATTATGTAGATTCTGTGATATTGGGCTGTACTCACTATGGTATAGCTATCGATGAATTCAAGAAAACTTTCCCCCAGATAGAGAACTGGATTCTACAAGAAAAAATCACTCCACCATTTTTAGAAAAATATATAGATAATAATCATAATTTTAAAAATCAATTGTCCACAGATGGGACAGTTAAATTTTATATTACAGGAGAAAACCCCGTCTTTGAAAAATACGGTAAAGATTGGTACGGGGAAAAATTTGAGATAAATTATCTATAAATAAAAAGCACCGCGACATATGTCGCGGTGCTTTTGTGTATCTAATTCTCTCCGATTTGCTGTCTCCACATTGCAGCATAGAGACCGCTCTGAGATAGTAGCTCTGTATGACTACCACTCTCTGTGATGCTACCTTTTTCCAATACATATATGCGATCTGCATGCATGATCGTAGATAGGCGGTGGGCGATCAATACAGTGATATGATTGCTCGACTCACTCACAGATTGGATTGTCTTGGATATCTCTTCTTCTGTTAGTGAATCTAGTGAGCTCGTAGCCTCATCAAAGATCAACAATTTTGGTTTGCGTAATAGTGCACGAGCGATAGATATGCGCTGCTTTTCACCACCGGAAACCTTTACACCATTCTCACCGATTACAGTATCGAGCCCCTTTTCTGCACGGGATAGTAGGCCGTCACAAGCAGATTTATTCAATGCATCCAGGCACATCTCATCGGTAGCATTCGGATTTACGAATAATAGATTCTCTCTGATCGTTCCTGCGAATAACTGAGTATCCTGAGTTACGAATCCAATTTGAGTACGTAGCTCGTTTAAATCAATATCAGCACTCTGTATCCCATTGTATGAAATCTTTCCACCTGCAGGATTGTAGAGCCCTACGAGGAGCTTTACCAGGGTGGTCTTGCCTGCGCCTGATGGTCCTACGAATGCTATGGTCTCGCCACGTTGTACATCAAACGATACATCCTTTAATGCTTCAGTATTTGCCATCTTGTGTTGGAATTTTACTTGTTTAAAAGATAGTGATTCTATATCTCCTATATGCTTTGGGTTCTCTGGTTTTTCTTCTGGCTTGCTGTCTAGAATTTTTTTGAAATTTTCCAGTGAAGCCTCGCTCTCGCGATATGTACCTATTATTGCACCCAATTCCTGTAGTGGGCCAAAGAGGAAGAATGAGTATATCCAGAGTGAAAAGAATTCTCCAAATGTGATCTTTTGAGTGAATATTAAATACAACATTATAAATAGTATCATTGTACGAACAAAGTTTATGACAGTGCCTTGTACAAAAGATAGACTTCGCAGATATTTAACTTTTTTAAGTTCTAATTCCAGGATTTTCCCTGTAGTATTGTTCAGTCTCCCTACTTCTTGGTCTGCTAGACCCAGACTCTTTACTAGCTCAATATTGCGTAGTGATTCTGTAGTAGTACCGGCTAGTGCTGTAGTCTCGGCGACAATACTTTTTTGTACTTTCTTTATTTTTTTACTCAGTGCATAGCTGACTCCACCGATCAGTGGGATGGTCAGTAGATATAGTGGAGCAATCACCCAATAGACTTTGAATGCGTAAATCATCACAAATACAAATCCTACAAATGATACGAAAATGACATTGATCATTGATGATATTAATTTTTCTACATCAGTACGGACCTTTTGAATCTTGCCTAGTGTCTCGCCACTGCGCTCATCCTCGAATTGCTGGTAGGGTAGGGATAGAGAGTGTGCTATACCATCTGCATACATCTGGGCCCCGATACGCTGAGTGATAGTATTCACATAGTAATCCTGGAAATTTTTCGCTACGCGAGACACAAAAGCCACTCCGACAGCCATAGCCAGGAGTCCTCCGACTCCACGGATGAATTCTGGTAGTGTATATTGGTCAAATTTTGTTGCATATCCGTCTATCACATGGCGGAAGATAAGCGGGTCGAGCAATGAGAAAACTTGGTTTATGGTAGCTAAAAATAGGGCTAGTAATAGTAACTTCCAATAATTCTTTAAGTATGCAAAAAGTATAGACATAGGGGGATTATATCATATAAAAACACATATATTTAAGCCTAAAACAATAATTTTTTATACACTTGCAGGGATGGTATAATAGGGGTATGGAAAAAAAATTTAACTTACAAACAATAGAGCCAGTAAAACCTGAGACTATGCAGATAGGACATTTTACTTTACCAGAATTCGCCCAGAATCTAGATAAAACTGTTCCTGATATGGCTGATCGAAAAATAGCGGATAGTCTTATTGGTTTTATGTTGAACAAGGATATCTCTGCTGCAGAAGCCAAGACTATTCTTGCTTCTATTCAGAATTCTCCAAATGTTTTGCCTTCAACAAAGGATTTGGCATTGAATGCTTATAATAAT
>JBEBAY010000030.1:0-3929 GCA_041158645.1 Candidatus Parcubacteria bacterium
GTTTCTTTGTAGTAATAGCGAAGGGTGTCGCGAACATAAAAAGTGTCAATTTTTGCTGGTAGAGTAGCCTTCTCTTCTAAGAGTGGAATCTGAGGAGCTGGTACGGGAACCTTCTCTTCGACGAGTGGAATCTGAGGAGCTAAATGATGAAGCTTGATGAAATTAAAGCAATTTGCTTTAAGGAATGTAAGGTGGCATGTTTTATAATTAAACGTACCTACCATAAATTCTTTTTGCGTGAAATCTTCATATTCCTCCACCTTACCAGTATGCTTGTTTTTACGAGTGTTCGTAAAACTAACACCTTCTGGGATCGTAATCATACGATAAGTAGTATGATCAATAATAGTCTGAACATAACGAGAATCAAGAGGCTTGCCTCCATTTAGATAAACATTTTGACCTTTTTCACGTAGCTCAGTGTTCACATAAGATAAATACGTCTCCCTGTAATCCAAGTCCGACATAATTTTCTCAAAGAAATACTCTCTGTATTCCTTTGAATTAGGGTCTTGATTTGAACACACTGGAAAAAGCGGATCATATCTTTGTTGTTGCGCGTTTGTAGCTAAGGCACCTAGTACCATCACTACTAAAAGTAAGTTTTTCAAAGTTATTTTATTTGTGTATATTGTATCATATTTATATATAAAAGTCAAGGGGTATTACCCCTATTTTTACCTAGAAAAATCAAGTATAATAAGCGTATTATGACTATTATTTTTGATGACGAAAAAGAGAATAAAGACTTAGAGGACATACACAAACAAGAGGAAGAGGATCTCGTGGCTATGCTGGCTGAATCCAAGTACAATATGCCACATGTAAACCTTGCAAACCTCCCTATTGAGAACGATGCCCTCCGTACTATGCCCGAAGCTGAAGCCCGAGAAAAAGAAATTGCTCCTTTTAAAATTCTCGGCAAGAATGTGCACATAGCAGTGCGATCCCCTCAGCCAGATAACATCCAAACCCTCACAGAATATTTTACAGGACACGGATACACTCCACATTTTTATATGGCATCGAATGCATCACTTGAAAAAGCTTGGAGTAGATACGAAGAAATATCATATGCCTCAGAATCCAGAGCTGGTAGTATTGATATCTCTGGTGATGTCCTAGAAAAGATTGCTTCCAATATTAAAAATATTGTAGACATCAAGGCCGAGATTGAAAAGATTGAAAAAGAAAAAACCCACACTACATCACATCTGCTCGAGGTTATTATGGCTGGTGCAATTGCGGTGAATGCTTCTGATGTGCACATCGAACCCGAGGAAAATATAGTTCGCCTCCGATATAGATTAGACGGCATCCTCCAGGAGGTAGCGGACATTCCGATCGAGATTCATAAATTTATAAACTCTCGTATCAAATTACTCTCTGGATTAAAGATCACATCACATTCTATCGCCCAGGATGGCCGATTCAGTGTAGTGATAAATGGCGACGAGATATCATTGCGTGTATCTCTCATCCCTGGTGCATACGGTGAATCTATCGTGATGCGTCTATTGAATCCAAAGTCCATCCGAGTAAAGCTAGAAGATATGGGTATCGAACCAAAACTATTCGAGGTATTTATGCGTGAGATCAAAAAACCAAATGGACTCATCCTACTGACTGGTCCGACAGGATCTGGTAAAACAACCACTCTATACTCATTCCTACAAAAGATATATTCAAGTGAGATAAAGATTATCACGATCGAGGACCCAGTAGAATATCACCTACCAGGTATCACTCAGACACAAGTAGACACAGAAAAGGGCTATACATTCCTAGAGGGATTACGCTCAGCACTCCGACAAGACCCAGATGTAATAATGGTCGGAGAAATACGTGATAGCGAGACTGCAAAGATTGCAGTCGAATCAGCGCTCACTGGTCACCTTGTATTCTCTACACTCCATACGAACAATGCAGCCGGAGTAATCCCCCGCCTCATAGACCTAGATGTAAATCCAAAGATTTTAGTATCTGCACTATCTCTGTCTATCGCTCAGCGCCTAGTCCGAAAGCTTTGTGTAGAATGTAAAAAGGAAAAAGAAATCTTGCCTGCAGAAAAAACAATCATCGACAAAGTAATAGCCGATGCAGTTGCCCACAAAAAAGATTTGGTAAACTATGGAGTAGATATGGCAAGTCCATTCAAACTATACGAACCAGTCGGTTGTGAAAAATGTAACTTTACTGGATACAAAGGACGTATGGGAATATTCGAAGCTGTACACAACAATGCAGAAATAGAAGCCATCATCCCAAACAATCCAAGCGAGAGAGAGATCAAAGAAGTAGCAAGCAATCAAGGGAATCTAAATATGGAAGAAGATGGAATAGTAAAGATCCTCACAGGCGCTACATCTTTTGAAGAAGTAGCAAGTGTCGTAGATTTCTACGCAGAATAGTAAATAATAAAAAAACAATCCTAATAAAATTAGGATTGTTTTTTTATTCAGTAGTGGTAGAGACTATTCCATTTGATGTCACCTGGATTATAGCACCGTCGGCGACTTTATATATATAAAATGTAAACATTGCACCGATGATAGTAATGACTAACGCTGCAAATGGAAAATTTATAGGGATATGAAGATTTATTTTCATATTTATATTTTAGCATAAAATGAAAATATCTACCCATATAAAAAGACATAAATCTCTAAACAATCCTTTAAAAACAAGTCCTAAAGTAATGAGTGGTTGAAGGATAACACCAGTAATATTAAAAATAAACCAGAATGTCCTACGCGCACACATAGAGCACGGGGCTGATTGCTTAGAGATTTATGTCCTCTTTGCTTTAATGCTATAATATTGTCATAACCGAATCTGTACAGAGTATATCATAAACAAAAAATAATGTCAAGTACCCCAAACACAAACAAAGACGAGACCTTTTTAGACCAGACACTGCGCCCTAGTGTGTGGGATGAATATATTGGACAGGAGAATATCAAAGCCAACCTAAAAATACTACTCCAAGCAGCCGAAGAACGTGCACATCCAGCAGAACATATACTATTTTATGGCCCACCTGGCCTAGGAAAAACGACACTGGCCCATCTAGTAGCACACGAGACACGCCGACAGATAAAAATTACCTCTGGACCAGCGATTGAAAAAGTTGGCGACCTGGCATCCATCCTGACAAATCTCGCACCAGGAGATATCGTCTTCATCGACGAGATACACAGACTAAATAAAATGGTAGAGGAGGTCCTCTACCCTGCTATGGAGTCTGGGGTACTGGACATCATCATCGGCAAGGGACCATCTGCTCGTACTATCCAGCTCGAGCTACCACCATTCACCCTCATCGCTGCAACTACTCGTATTGCACTACTATCATCCCCTCTTCGCTCACGATTCTCTGGTGGAGTATTTCGATTAGAGTTTTACAATCATGAAGAGATTAAAAAGATTCTCGCTCGATCTGCAAATATTCTCGGGGTCACACTCGATGATGGCGCTCTGGACGAGATCGCAAAGCGTGCACGATTCACACCCCGTACAGCAAACTACTTTTTGAAAAGATGCCGTGACTATGCCCAAGTCCACAAGACTATGATGGACAAGGATGCAGTAAAGAAAGCTCTGGCACTATTGGAGATCGATGAACTAGGATTATCGTCATCTGACCGTCGTGTATTAGAGATCATAATTTCAAAATTCAATGGTGGACCAGTGGGACTAAAGACTATCGCTGCAGCGACCAGTGAAGAGGAGGCTACAATAGAGGAAGTCATCGAGCCCTACCTCATACAATTAGGACTACTCGAGCGTGGAGCACGCGGACGCACTGTCACCCGCAAAGGATACGAGCACCTAGGATATGATCACCCAGAAATGTAAAAGGCGATAAACATAAATGTTCATCGCCTTTTGTTTTTAAAAAAAATGCTTAATGCTTGCAAGAAGCATCA
>JBEBAY010000031.1:0-3211 GCA_041158645.1 Candidatus Parcubacteria bacterium
CAAATGCCAAAGATTTAAAAAATATAAAAGATTTCTTTGCAAAAAATAAAGCACCCGGAGCAGATAGGACTATCGAGCAGGGTCTGGAAAAGATAAATTCAAATATTGCCTGGATAAAAGATGACCAGAAAGATCTCAAGAAATGGCTGGAAAAGAACTACAAATAGGAGTAGAATAGGTATATGAATATACACCCAATTTTTGTGCATTTCCCTATCGCACTATTAACAGTCTACGCGATAATGGAAATAGTTCGCTTACCAAAGTTAAATGCATTGCCTTATTATTTTTATATAAAAGGCTCTTTGCTTATAATCGGAATCCTGACTTCATCATTGGCTCTACAAACTGGAGAGATGGCCGAAGACTTAGTTTCTAGGGATCTGCATAATCTAGTAGAGACTCATGCTACATTTGCAAATATCTCTACTTGGATTTTTGCTATTCTTGCTATTGTGTACGCTATCATCTGGATCAGCAAGACAGAATACAGCCAAAAACTAAATGAGAGTGTTTTTGCAAAAATTTGGAATATCAAGTTAAACATCGCAAACAAAATATTTAACAATACTGCATTAATAGTATTACTATCCATAGCAGGGCTGGGAGCTATCACTATCACAGGTGCTCTAGGTGGTGCTATCGTATACGGACCAGACGTAGACCCTATCGTCTCATTCTTTTATTATTTAATAATGTAAAATGAAAAAAGTTCACAGATTTATAACTGCATATGAAATAGAAAATGAACAGATTTCAATATCTGACAAGGAGCTCATACATCAGTGGAAGAATGTTTTAAAATTTAAAGACAAAGAAGTCTTAATATTAGCCAATGAATATAGAGGTGAGGCTCTTTGTACTCTCATTTCCATAAATAAATCTGAGGCTATATTATCTGTAGCAGAGATAAACACTGTAAGTCGTGAAAGTAAAAAGAATGTAATATTGTACCTAGCAATACTCAAAAGAGAAAATTTTGAATTGGTTGTCCAAAAGGCTACAGAGATAGGAGTGAATAAAATCGTACCCATAATCACAGAGCATACAGTAAAGACTGGATTGAAATATGAGAGATTAGAAAAAATCGCTCAGGAGGCAGCCGAGCTCTGTGGTCGCAATAGCATCACAAAGATTGCACCTGCTCTATCATATACAGAGGCATTAATAGACTCCAAAAATACAGACAAGCAAATAATCTTTGATATCTCCGGAGAAACCTTCAGTCCTAGGCCTGGCCTAGGACTAGGGTCTGTGGCATTGTTTATCGGACCAGAGGGTGGATTTACTGAAAAAGAAATTGAAGAAGCAAAAGAAAACAACATAGAAACAGCTTCCCTAGGAGGTCTAATGCTCCGTGGCGAGACGGCAGCAATCATTGCAAGCTTTATAGCAGTAAATTAATTATGAAAAAATATTTTATTTTTTTTAGTATTTTAGGAATCTTTGTGTCTGCGCACAGAGCTTCTGCGGATACTTATACATATATAGATAAAAATAATGATGGTACAGTAGATACTATTCGAATTGAAACTTCCGGTGAATACTATATGTCTTGCCCTTTTGAGAGTGGAGATTGGGTGATAAATAATTCTGGTAGTATCGGAATAACATCTATAAATGGCATCTATTGTAAAGAGCAGACGCCAATTCTAGATATATCAGTCACTGCAAAATCTGGCACTACAGGTGGACCAGTAGATCCGATCATAAGCTACAAATACCAGGGTCAGACTCAGATAGGAATGGAGAGTGGAAATATGGTAGAGAATTATAATCAAAAAGTTTCCGATGGAGCACTCCCAATAATCCTATCTGTATTCCCTACAAATAATTCCTCCAATCAAAACAGGAGTGCAAATATTGTAATTAACTTTTCAGAGGAAATGAAAATTTCTACAGTGAGCTACAATATCAATCCGTACTATGTACATACTCCTAGCTGGTCCACTGACAACAAAACTATGACACTATCCCATGGAGCTTATGATGTAAATAGTGTAGTGTCTGCAAAATTGTTAGCCGGTAAATCTACAAACAATCAATCAGTCTACGGTCTACCTTATGTGTGGTCATGGAATACAAATCTAGGATCAACAGGTGGTGGTAATAATACTGGTGGTGGCAGTAGTACAGGAGGAGGATCATACACAGGTGGTGGAGTATCCACTGGTGGATATGTGTCCACAAATCGTGTATCTAATACTGGCGGTAGCAATGATACCACTCCCCCTACAAACACATATTTGTTTATAAATAAAAAAGCAGGAATAACAAACAGCCCAAATGTAAATCTAGAGCTATTGGCGATCGGTGCACGAGATATGATAATCTCCGAAGATCCAAATTTCAAATACGATATGTGGAGACCATATGCATACAATTTTACTTGGACATTTTCAAATAAGACGAATGGAGTAAAGACTCTGTATGCAAAATTCAGAGACGATTCAAATAATGTTTCCAATCCTATCGCAGCAAGTATCAATCTGATCAATACCGCTCCCACTCTGACAGGTAAAACTTTTTCCTTCCTCACTACATTAAACAATAGGAGTCCAAAGCAGACAATCAAGAATATGCAGATAGCTTTGAATATGGACCTCGCAGCTACAATGCCAAAATTGTTAAAAGTAGACGGAGTATGGGGCAAGTCTACAACAGACGCACTAATGCTATTTCAAAAGAAAAATGGAATTTTCCCAGACGGAGTAGCTGGATGGACCACTCGAACAAAACTAAGCCAAGTAATAGTCCAATAAAATAAAACACCCCTTTATCTGGGGTGTTTTATTTTATATTTTTCAAAAAAGTTTTTCTGTGTATCGGGGTCAGACCGTGTTTTTTTATCGCATCATAATGTGCACTCGTACCATATCCTGCATGATTCTCGAAACCATAATCCACATATTCTAAACCATATTTATCCATCAGTGCATCGCGTGTAACTTTTGCCACGATAGATGCACATGATATCACAGGATGCAATTCATCCCCTTTTATTATCGTCTCCTGATTTACATATTCTACTGGTGCCTTTAATCCCCCATCAAGATAAACATGGAACGAAGCAGGAGATACTTTTTGCGAAGCGACCTTAGCTAGAGAATTATTCAATGCTTTTTGAATCGATGGCACGATTCCGATCTTGTCTATGTCAGATGCCGATACTGCAGACACAGCAAAATCACAATTCCCTTTTTCTTTTTCT
>JBEBAY010000032.1:0-6811 GCA_041158645.1 Candidatus Parcubacteria bacterium
GCTGGATCAGCACTCATGGGTGTAGGTACAGCAGCAGGAGAAGGACGTTCTGAAAAGGCAGCTCTCCAAGCTATCAATTCTCCATTACTTGATCTATCTATCTCTGGTGCTCACGGTGTACTATTTGCAATCTCAGGCGGTGATGACCTCACTATCCACGAGATCCAAGAAGCAGCCAAGATCATCACTGAATCTATCGATAAAGATGCTAAAGTAATCTTTGGAACTATCAAGGATGAGAAGCTCAAGAAAGGAGAGATGAAAGTCACAGTTATCGCTACTGGCTTCCCTACTGATATGCCAAAGCGTTCACTATTCTCTTCTTCAAGAGATCACAATACGACAGAACAGCCAACAATACAATCATTACAAAAAGAAGATATATTTTCTGTAATTAAAAAACCAGAACCTGTAATCAAAGAAGTATCAAAGGAACCAGAGACTGCTTATTTCAAAAAACCAGAACCTGTAAAAATCGAGGATGACGATATGTTCATAGACGATACAGCAAACGATGATTGGAGTACTGTCCCAGCATTCTTGAGAAGAAAGAAATAATATTTCAATAAAAATAGCCCTATTGGGGGCTATTTTTATTTATGGTAAAATACATCTTATGTACGATTTAATAATTATAGGTGGAGGACCAGCAGCTACTTCTGCTGCCGTATACGCCGCAAGAAAACAACTTAAAAGCATAATAATAGCATCTGAATTCGGAGGTCAATCTACAGTATCTGAAAAGATTTTTAACTGGATAGGTACCCCAGAAATATCAGGAAGGCAACTTGGTGATGACCTAAAAAATCATGTAATGTATTACAAGGGTCCATTTCTAGATATTGCTGAAGGAGAAAAAGTAAATGCAATTGTGAAGAACGAAAAAGATTTTACCGTCAAAACAGAAAATGGAAAAGAATACTCAGGTAGATCAGTACTCGTAGCATCTGGATCAGGACGTCGCAAACTCGAAGCTATAAATGCAGATGTATACGAGAACAAAGGTATCACATACTGTGCATCTTGTGATGGTCCACTATTCTCTGGTATGGATGTAGTAGTCATAGGTGGAGGTAATGCAGGATTTGAAACTGCTGCCCAGCTATTGGCGTATTGCAAGAGTGTAACATTGATCAATCGCAGTGATACTTTCCGCGCAGACGCAATCACAGTAGAAAAAGTGAAGGCTCATCCAAATATGAAGATAATCACTAATGCAGTGACACTACGAGTAGATGGTGAGCAGTTCATATCATCACTCACATACAAAGACACAAAGACAAACGAAGAACATAAAATAGAAACAGGCGGCATATTCGTAGAGACAGGTCAGACTCCAAATACAGGATTTATGAAGGATGTAGCCCCACTGGACGAAATTGGCAAGATCATAGTAGACCCAACTAATCAGATGACAGAGACCCCTGGTATATGGGCAGCAGGAGACGCAACAAATGGCCGCTATCATCAAAACAACATAGCAGTAGGTGACGCAGTCAAAGCAGTAGAAGACGCATACATCTGGCTACATAAAAATAAATAGAAATCCATATAATAAAATCTCCCCTAGGCCTTGCCTAGGGGAGATTTTATATTGTTTTGTTAGAATATTTTTTCCAATTGTTCTAACTGTTCTTTTGTATTTACACCTAGGGCTTCTTTTGGGTCTATCTGTATTGTCACTATATCTTTATCTAATTCACAAGCCAGTGCTATCAGGTCGGTCAGATAGTATTCGCCCTGCGCATTGTTATTCTTTATGCTCTGGAGCTTTTCCCACATCCATGAAGCTTTGAATACTAGATAGCATGGATTTATCTCTGTGATTTTCTTTTCCTCATCTGTGGCATCTTTCATCTCTACTGTGCGCAATAGCTTGCCATCCTCGCTCCTGATCACGCGACTAAAGTTTGAAAATCCAGCACGCCAATCTTCAAAATCATCTACCTTTACAGTAGCCATAGATAAGATATTATCACTACTTGTATGACTTTGTACTAAATTACGTATAGTGTCTGCACTCACCAAAGGCTGATCTGCGTATAGCACCAGGACATTATCTGAATCCCCAGAGGCTTCCTTTGCACACATCACAGCATGACCAGTACCCAATTGCTCGGTCTGAACTACATATGTATAACTATCGCCCAGAGTGTCTCTTACTTGATCACCTTTCTGGCCGATAACTAGAATGGGAGATTCACATACACCAGATGAGGATACTGAATCTAATACGTATTTAATAAATGGTTTTCCACGTAGTGGAGTCAGAGCTTTTGGTATATCAGATTGCATTCTCTTTCCATGACCTGCAGCTAAAATAATAACTTGTGTTTTCATTTGATTTATTTTAAAAATAATTGTGCACAATACAGGAATGTCGATTCTTACAGAATCAGTACACCTTTTCCATTTGTGATTACACTCATACGGAAAAGGTCTTCGCCTCCTGCACGCAAGCAAAGCAGTTTGCTTGCTATCGCTTACTTTGTGCGCGATACAGGAGTCGAACCTGTGACATCGTCAACGTCAATGACGCGCTCTACCAACTGAGCTAACCGCGCAATTTTTCAAAATTTTTTAAAATAATGATATTAAACTCTACTAAAAACCTATTTGAGGATTATAGCATATAGCTATTATAAATTCTACTTATAAAAGAATAAGAGCGTATGTTGATAAATCAACATACGCTCTTAAATTTTAAGCATTAATCCCATGATCGGACCCATGCTTTTGAAGCTCCTTACTTTCTTTCTTTTCTTGTGGGTCTTCAGGGACACCTGTCATTGTGCAAATAAACATAGATATAAATAGAGGAACAATATTTGTGAACAACAAACTGTATTCCCAATCTAAAATACTCCAGATAAATTTGAAGGTGATGGCCCCAGTCGCAGAAGATATTAATCCAGCTATAAACTCATAGATGTTTCTAAGAAAGCTATTCCTTTCGCTTCCTTCCTCATACGCCACAAAGTCCTTCAATAATAACAAAGAAAAAATCCATGAGGCTAAAGAAATAACTGAGTGTGGAAACAAAAATTTTTGACCATTTGATGCGTCCAAATTAAAGAGACAATACAAGCCAACAAATAATAAAAAGATCAGTAATGAGAAGTAAATGTTTTTAGTTTTCATAATTAAAAGTATTAGGGGGGGGTTTTTCTTTAAATTACTATATTTAAGGTATTTAGTCAAAGCATATTAGAAAACATCTAGATAAATTTGTCTTTTTTTCTAAAAATTGCTATACTCATTCTATGTTTTTTGGCCCTATCGTCTAATGCAATATAGACTAGAGCTGACGCCGGCTTTCAAAAGCCGCAAGAAATATAATTGAAATCCTATTGCAATGTTTCTATGGCCCTATCGTCTAACGGTTAGGACGCCGGCTTTTCAAGCCGTTAATCCGGGTTCGATTCCCGGTAGGGTCACAAATAAAAAAACCTGCATTAGGCAGGTTTTTTTGAAACTATTTAGGTGAACTCATTGCTAGCCAGTAGTGATACACTTCACCGACTTTCCAAATCTTTTCATATAGAATACCTCCATTGTAAGCTGTATCTATACTATTGAGACCTTTTTCTTTTGCTACCATGATACGTGCATTTAAGACCGCTTGCTCCTTTGATCCTTGAGAAGATGCTGCTGTTCCAGAGGCCACTACTTTGTAATTTTTGTCATCAGATTTATAAGAGGCTTTCATATCTTCTACTATCTTTGATATATCTGGATCAAGCGAAGGTAGATTACTCTCATTCTTGATTGCAGGCAAACCACCTGTTGTACCCTCAGCTGAACCACTTGTATTACCAGCGGTACCAGGAGTAGTTTTTTTGAATGTATTACTTGAATTTACAGACGAAGTATCATTTTGATTTTCTTTAGTTGTTATATTTGTGTCTACATAAGAAGTATCTGCTGGTTTTTTAATACCATTATCTACAGGAGTGTATTGCTGTCTGTCTAGCAAGGAATCTCCTAGATTATTAAAACCAGGATCATTCCTTGGTGCAATATTTACCTCTCCTGTATCAGTAATCTTTATGTGATTCTCGCCAAGTGAATTCATTATCACACGCATAATACCAAATACGGACATCATAATAAAAATACCTATGATACCGTAAAGCATATGGGATTTACTAGTAGTTCTCAACTCTTCATCGTCTGGAGAGATAAGGTACTGCATAACTCCATACAGAAAATACACAACGGCAATGGAGAACATAAGCAGAATAACAGGGTTAATAATAACCCTGTTGATACTCTGCATCAATGTCCCAACACTTGCTTCTGCTATTGGTATTAATTCAAAAAACATATATTCAAATTAACAAGTTATACCTGAGTTTGGAACTGGAATACAAGGAAGTGTGTTATTACTTGTGAAGCTTGTTGATCCTACTCCGAATGTATTTGTGATGATACCAATGATACCCCAGAATGCTACGATCACGAATAGACCAATAAGACCCTGGATGATATTTGTACGAGCCTTTTCTTTGTCCTCATCATTACCTGATATTGTGTACTTGATAACTGCCCAGATAAAGAACACAACAGCGAAAGCAATAAGAACTGGGATGACCAAGTTCATTAGTCTTCCTATTTTTGTAATAATTGATTCAGCGTCTACAGATGCAGCAAAAACAAAAACTGGAAGCAGTGACAAAACCAAACTTGATGAAATAAATTTTTTCATGTTTTATTTTTTAAATAATAATTAACGACTAAACTTCTAATAATGATACCTATATTATATCATAAAACAGTACACAAAACACAAGCTTTTTACTTTGTATATATCTGAGGTATTATGAGCTTGTTATTAATACCTAGAGTAGAAGAGAATACTCCTACCAATCCCCAGATAGATACCATGACAAACAGACCGATCAAACCCCATATCGCATAGGACTTTCCCTGACTACGCTTTTCTTCATTCTCTGGGTTTATAAAGTACTGAATAATACCCCAGATAAATCCCACAGTAGCTACAGCAAAAAGCAGCGGAACCACAGAGTTTATCAAAATACAACTTCCCAAGTTTATAAAATCAGTAATACTTTTAATTGAATTTGAACATTGCATATATTTTTATATTAATTATGTTGTACTTTTAATGTCTGCTATTGTGCCTTGTATAGCTTGTGCGATAACCCATGAACCTAATAGTAATGCTGCACCAATCAATGTATACATTAGAGTATTTTTAGCCTCTCCTAGCTTTTCAGTATTCCCTCTTGCTATAACAAAAAGAAATCCACTATATATAATAGCCAATGTTACAATAGGGACCCCGACCATCAGCACAAGATTCAATCCCCTCTCGATGAACTGAGGTATTGTAGTTACACTATTTCCTAGGGGGTTCTTTATTCTCACGTCCAGATTCACTCCTGCAGGATCAACTGCCTGAGTAAAAGCAAAAGGTAAAATCATTAAAACAAATACAGATATAAATGATAAAATTTTTCTATTTTTAAACACAAAGTACTCGATTTTTTTCATATATTTTTTTAAATTAATTATAATCATATGCAAAATTAAATATCCAGGAATATTCCAGCACTACTGAATCCGAGTGACACCATGATAGATTTGACTACTATCCACGCTAGTAATGCTACTCCATATCCAATAACAAGGTTTAGAAGGATACTTTTTGCCTGACTAGTCTTTTCAGAGCTTCCACCAGATGTGAGATATAGGAAACCTGCATAACATACACCTATAGCTACAAAAGGTGTCACTATTATAAATAAAAGGAAATTAGCCAATTTATTTATCAGAGCCATAAGATCATCGAAACCACAGTCATTTTGAAAACCAAATTCATTCTTGGTACTTCCATCATCACCAGTAAATACTCTTTTTATAACATCACCGCGACCACAATCCGAAGCTAGCCCACTAGGCTCAGGCTTATAATTTGAATCAGCATTAAGAGATCCTGAATACAGAGGTGTACCCTTTATATCACTGGCATTTTTTGCATTATAATTTGCCACATAATCTGCATAATCAGCAGCTGATTTTGCATCAGTAGCCTTGGCCTCCTCCTCGGCAGCTTTTTTACCTACTTCAGATTTAGATATGACTTCCGCACCCTCAGGTGTAGTCACTGATCCTGGGTTTTTAGCAGGTGCAGCTTTTACACAATCAGCATTAATTCCTGGTAGTGGATATACAGCAGCAGCAAAGAAATGATATTTTTTTTCTACTGAATCGTACAATGCAGAACTTGAAGTTTCTATTATAAAAGGAGCAAATGTAGGGAAACTAGTAAGACTAGCTCCTGTAGCAGCGGCATACGCCTTTCTTGTCTCTTCTTTTGCGTTTAATCTGACTACTTGCTCACTAGGACCGACTAGGTGCACCACACCTCTCCAACATTTTGAATCTGGATTGTATATATCATCAAAAGGAGATTCATCAAACACAGAAGCTACGGAGACCATCGGTAGAAATATAACAAATGCTAGGAATACAGATAGTATTTTTTTCATATATTACTTTTTAATTAATAGATCTAACTGACTTTCTAATTTATTTACAGCATCTGCTGAACTCAATTTATTTGAGATCATATTTTGATACAAGTCTCTAAATATATTGTCAGTAATTTTTGTATCTGGGTCGAGCCATGGGTACAGGTATATAGCAGATTTATAAAAAACATAAACATATGGATCAGTTGGATTTTCATTCAATGTGTCTTTTTGAGCAGGAGGAAGAGATAGAGATGTAGCTATTTCTTTTGCTATAGCAGGAGAAGACAATATACCAGCCACACCCAGAGACC
>JBEBAY010000033.1:0-2789 GCA_041158645.1 Candidatus Parcubacteria bacterium
TCTACACGTAGCAAAAGCAATATACGGCTTGCAGAATTTTGGTATGCCAGATGAAGGTCTTTCTGTGTCTGGAAAAGCACAATATATAGGAGTGCAATATGCCAAGGGTAGCGATGAATACGAGAACAATCCCGATGCCAAGATTGCCATAGATGCTATCAATAAAAAGATATACGAAAAGAGTGATGAGGAGATAAATAAAATATACGCATGGGGTCGCGAAGTGACACTGTCTGCTTTTGAAGAAATCTACGCACTCTTAGGTACAAAATTTAACCACTATTTCTTTGAGAGTGTTATGGCTCCTATAGGTGAGAAGATCGTCCGTGCAAATACACCAAATGTATTCGAGGAATCAGATGGGGCAATAGTATTCAAAGCAGACAAATACAATCCAAAATTGCACACTCGTGTATTCATCACATCTAGTGGATTGCCACTGTACGAGACAAAGGAGATTGGTCTGACAATGACAAAATTTGAAAAAGAAGAGAATCTTGATCTATCTATAGTGACTACAGCTATCGAGCAGGGTGAATATATGAAAGTAGTCCAGCAAGCTATATCACTCATGCATCCTGAGTTGGAAAAGAAGATGAAGCACATCACTCATGGTATGATGCGTCTTGCTTCTGGCAAGATGTCTTCTCGCAAGGGGAATGTAGTCACTGGTGAATCTCTCCTCCAAGACTCTACGGATGTAGTCCGAGAAAAGGTAGCCGAGCGTGATCTATCCGCTGAAGAAAAAGAAAACATTGCACAGACTGTAGGTGTAGCAGCACTGAAGTATTCAATCCTCCGTTCATCTCTCGGATCTGATATCATTTATGATTTTGAAAAGTCTATTTCTTTTGAGGGGGATTCTGGTCCATATCTGCAGTACACAGCAGTACGTGCGAATGGCATTCACAAAAAAGCTGAAGGCGAGGGTATTTGTGCAGCATATACAGATATTCCATCTGATATAACAGTATTAGAGAAGACTCTATACAGATTCCCAGAAGTAGTGGCACATTCATATGAACAATTAGAACCTCACCATATCGCTACATATCTGACCGAGCTCGCATCTGCATTCAATTCATTCTATGGCAATACAGTGATAGTGAACAAGAATGATCCATATGCTCCGTATCGTGTGGCACTGGTGTCTGCATTTCACACTACAATGCAAAATGGCCTGTATCTACTAGGTATCAAAACACCAAATAAAATGTAATAAAAAAGCAAGATGAAAATCTTGCTTTTTTAGTGTTTTATGGTTATTCTGTATATACAGATGTTGAAGGGGCTATCACCCTGGAGTCTTGGGAAGAAATCCTTAAAAGGACGTAGAACCCAGTAAATGAGAAGTAAGCAAGGTGGTACCGCGGTAAAAAATCGCCCTTGGAATGCAATCGCAGGATTGTTATTCAAGGGCGATTTTTCATTTAATAGTTAAAAATAAAATTATGGAAGAAAAAAATACAAAATCACAAAATGCAGAGCGCGAGGAAAAAATTCTCGCATTTTGGAAAGAGCAGGATACATTTAAAAAGAGTATAGAAAAGGAGGCCCCAAAAGGGAAGTATGTTTTTTACGATGGACCACCATTTGCTACAGGACTACCTCACTATGGCCATATCCTAGGATCTACTGCAAAAGATGTAGTCGGAAGATATCAGACTATGCAGGGGTACTCTGTACCACGTCGCTGGGGTTGGGATTGTCATGGATTGCCGATTGAGAATATAGTAGAAAAAGATTTGGGTATCTCTGGCAAGAAAGCTATCGAGGAGTATGGTATAGAGAAATTCTCCGAGCATGCTCGAAGCAAAGTTCTCACATATGTATCTGAGTGGAAGAAGACTGTCGACCGTATGGGGAGATGGGTGGATTTTGATAATTCGTACAAGACTATGGACAATAGTTTTATCGAGAGTGTCTGGTGGGCATTGGGTCAATTGAATGACAAGGGGCTACTATACGAAGGTGTACGAGTATTGGCATATTGTCCCCGATGTGAGACTCCAATTGCAAACTCTGAAATAGCTATGGACAATAGCTATAAAGACATCACAGATATCTCAGTGTATGTAAAATTTAAATTAACTCCTACGCAGAAAATGCACCCTCTCTTTAACGCTAGTACGCTAACCCGTTCGGATGCATTTTCTGCTCCGGGAATATTCCTTTTGGCCTGGACTACTACTCCATGGACACTACCAGGTAATACTGCGATAGCTATAAACAAAGATTTGCAGTATGTATTTGTAAAAAATAATATTCTAGACAAAGAAGAGGTTTTGGTTATAGCAAAAGATTTGTTTGAAAATCTAAAAGCAAAATTCACTGAACCAGAAATAATAAAAGAGGTATCAGGTTCTGAACTCGTAGGGATGTCTTATGAGCCTGTGTTTGATTATTATAAAAATACAGACATGCCAAACAAGGAGAATATCTGGAAGGTATGGCATGCGGATTTTGTCACAGCTGAGAAGGGTACAGGTATCGCACACGAAGCTCCGGCATTTGGTGAGGACGATATGAATCTAGCCAAAGCAAACAATATCCCATTTATCCGTCATGTGGAGCCAAATGGTGTATTTACAAAAGAAGTTGTAGATTTTCCTGGTGCAAAGGCAAAGCCAAAAGATGATCCACAATCTACAGATGTGCTAGTCATCAAATATCTAGCAGGAGTATCGGCATTATTTGCAAAAGAAAAAATAATCCACTCATATCCACATTGCTATCGCTGTGATACACCATTACTATACTACGCACTGCCGTCTTGGTTTGTGAATATT
>JBEBAY010000034.1:0-3466 GCA_041158645.1 Candidatus Parcubacteria bacterium
TAGGGTGATGGGTGTAGAAATTTTAAAACCTGTGATTGAAAAGATTTCGATTGATCAAGCACTCAAAAATTTTACAGGAGAAGTAGAGCAAGAATATCCGCCATACTCTTCTAAGCCCGTAGATGGGAAACCATTGTTCCAGATCGCTCGCGAGGGTAGATTGGCTGATATCGAAATACCAAAACATAAAGTTAATATTTTCAAGATTGAAACATTAGAAGAAAAGACTATCTTAAAAGATGATATGTTAAAGCACATAAAGAGTGTAGTCTCATCTGTGGATGGTGATTTTCGACAGGAGGAAATACTAAAGGATTGGGAGCGTTTTATGGATGAATCAAAAATATCCGAATTCCCGATAATAAAAATTTTTGTTTCTTGTGGATCTGGGGCGTATATGAGGACTATCGCTCATGAGATAGGAAAGATACTGGGTGTAAAATCACTCGCATATCATATAAAGAGGACAAAGATAGGGGAGTATGATATCAAGAGCGTCAAATAATAAAATAAGCTAATACATTTTTATGCATTAGCTTATTTTTTTAAATTTTTGTTAATTCGGCTTCGTCCATTAAGAAAAAGATTGCTTGTAGAAAGAAATGGTTTCTATTTCTATCTATCTCTTTGGAATCAGGTATTCCATTTGAGTGTAGGAAAATTTTAATTTGTTTTATATGTGAAAAACAAAACAAACTTTCGTGATTCTCGTGTTTTATTTCTAGGTCGTATTGGTTTGCAATACCTCCAGATTTTATTGTCACTAGAATTAATTTTCTGTGAAATGAAATTTTTGTTAAAATTTTACCATCAGTCTCTTCTTCAAGGTTTTCATAGTGTCCGTGTTTATTTTCGTGGAAAATTAAGAATTTTTGACCTGATAGAGAATTGAACTCTATTCTAAAATTATCATCAATTTCTTTTTTGCCAAGATTATAAGAATTTTCACTGTGAATAGCCGCTTCAATTTTTGTGGAATCTCTTCTATGAAAGATAGCCACTTCAATGTTTTCTATCTCCATACTTTAAAATGTATTTTCTTTTAAAATACTAAATATTTCACATTTTGTCCAATTTATCAGAATAAAGCCTTTGCTTCATTGAAAAGTGCCTCTATCTTTTCTTGTGTACTTGCTTCTCCGTATAGGCGGACTATAGGCTCGGTATTTGAAGGGCGAAGGTGTATCCATGATCTATCTGCAAAGTCTAAACGAAGACCATCTAGCTCATTTATCTCGGCCTTTGAAAAATGTGTCTTTAGTTTTGAGTACATTTCAGGCAAACTTCCAGACACATCCACCTTGTCCTTTTTCATAAAGTATTTTGGTAGAGTCTCCACTAGGTCTGATACTTTTTGATTTCTCTTTGCGAGTAGTTCAAGTATCAGTGCCAGAGTCGAGAAACTATCACGTGCAAAATTCATAGTAGGGTAGATAGCACCGCCACCACCTTCACCCCCGATTATTGAATTGTTCTTTATCATTTCTCCGACGACGTTTGCTTCGCCGACTTTTGATCTGATACATTTTGCTCCATATTTTTCTGCTATATCAGAATTCATCTGAGATGTAGACATATTTACCACTACAGTATCTCCATTGTGGTCGCCAATAGACAACACAGCCTCCACAGCCAGAGCTATCGTATATTCCTCAGATATCATTTCTCCATTCTCATTTATGACTACTAGTCTGTCTGCATCTGGATCCTGAGCAAAGCCAATATCTGCTCCAGTGTCTCGCACCAGCTTTTCGATCTCTCCGAGATTCTGTTTTAGTGGTTCTGGCTTGTGGGTGAATTTACCATCTGCTACATTATTTACCGCTATCAATTCAATTCCTAATTGCTCAAATAGGTATGGATCCATCACGCTTGCAGCACCATTGGTCATATCGACTGCAACCCGGAATTTTTTAGATTTGATTATTTCTACGTCTATGTGTGAGAGGATTTTATCTGAATGCATTTTAATCAGCTCGCTCGATATATTATTCTCGTCATTGCTAGTAATACTAATTGGGGTACTTGATTCTTGCTCACTACTATCAAAATATTTTTTAATTTTTTCTACTTGATTTTCATCTGTAAAGAATCCACTCGCAGTTACAAATTTCAAGCCGTTGTATTCGATAGGATTGTGACTCGCGGTGATGATTATCGCTCCGTCGTATTTATTTTCTCGCACAGCTAGGAGTACTGTTGGGGTAGGGAGGACGTCGCCATCTATTACATTGATTCCAATATTCTCAAGTGCGGGAATTATCGCATCTCTAATCGTGGGACCGCTCTCTCTGCCATCTCGGCCAATAAGTACAGTCAGCCCAAGGCCTTGCCTAGGGCTAGATTCTTTTATAAATAGTCCAAAAGCTACAGCATATTTTTTTGCTATATCTATTGTTAATGTTTCGCCCCAGATACCACGGTATCCAGAGACTGCTAATTTCGGTATTGCCATGTAGGGATTATACTATATCTGCTATATAAAATTAAAAGGCCTGATACATTAGTAATAATGCATCAGGCCCTCATTTCGTATGTTTTATTTCTTTGGAGCATACATACAAACTCCTTTTTCTTTTGTAATTTCTACGTAGAACGTATAATCACATGATTCCATTTTCGCCTCAATTAATCCATCATTTACGGAATTTAATTCAAGGATAGTTCCCCAAAGGACTCTTTTGATCTCAGGCAACCCTCTTTTTGGGTAGCATAATGCATCAAATGATTCTTCGAATCTAGCTTCTGTCCCAATCAATTTTTTAAGTTCATCGATTGGGGGGAATGTGTTTTCGGCCGTTTGGGCCGCGGTGTTTGTATTGCTCATGGTTCTTAAATTTGTAGGTATTATATCATTTTATAAACGTTTTGTCAAGCAAAAAGACCTTTTAAATAAAAGGTCTTTTTGCGAAATGGTGGAACTGCTGGGACCGCGAGTACGATTGTTGCCGACTACATCGGCAGGTACTTTTTTGATTGGCGGAGTCGAGTCACACATAAAATTCTGCTGAATTTTTGCGCGACCCCGGCTCGGCACCGTCGTGCCTGCGCCCACGGACAAATAGGTCACTATTTGTCCGTCCTCTTGGATTCGAACCAAGGACCCCAGAGGTATAAGCTCTGTGCTCTAACCAACTGAGCTAAGGACGGGAGCTATGGGCATTATAACTTTTTACCCAATAACTTCAAGTTTTGCCGGCTCTTCTTTCTTCTTGAGCAATATACCATGAGCCACGAGAATCTTTTCATATTCTTCTTGCTCGACAGTTTCTACTTCGACGAGTCTTTTAGCGATAGCGTCAAAAGCTTTCTTATGTTCATTTAAAACTTTCTCGGCTGAGACGAGGCCATCACTGATGATTCGAGAAACTTCGGCGTCGATCTTCTTTGACATTTCTTCAGAATGCTCTCGATCGACTTCTTCACCGAAACGCATCTTACCTCCAGATCCAGCAAGAGCTACTGG
>JBEBAY010000035.1:0-4500 GCA_041158645.1 Candidatus Parcubacteria bacterium
AGGGGCAGACAGTAAAGGTATATACAGCAGTATGGAATGGAGATACAAATCCCCTAGAGGCTACCGTTGAATTTTATGACAAGAATGTGATCCTAGGTTCCAGGCCTATTTCTGTGCCAAAAGACACAGTACAAAATGTATCTATATCATGGAAGGTGACTGCAGGGGACCATGTCATTACTGCAAAAATACTTTCTTCTAAAATAATCGAATCAGGTAAATCTCTGCCTGTTGTACTAGATCGTAATACTACTGGTGAAGATAGAAAATTTGTCTCAAAATTGATCGAGCAGATAGATGGTACTCCAGTATCAAGCTCTGATGCTATAAAAAATAAATTTGATGAGACAAAGGCAAACCTATCAGATATATTACCTAGCTCTATTGGAGAGCCAATATCTAATTCTATGTCTTCTGTGGATACATTTCGTGATCAGACATATACGAAGATAACGGTGTCAAAAGATGAAACAAAAAAGGAGCTGGAATCATTGAATACTAAAAGTGCGGTAAAGGGTACTACTACATCTGCCGATAAAAAAGTTGAAAAGAAGAGTCTGGGTGGCGCAGACAAACCTATAGCTTATGTAAAATTGTTTTTCCTTGGTGTTGCTTCGTTTGTATTTGGTACACCTATTGTATTTTATTTAGTCATTGTATTTATCTTGTTCTTGATAATAAGAGGCATATATCGAAAGCTCAGTTTTAGCTAATTTTGGTTTAAAAGTCCTTATATCGTATAATGTCAAAATGCAAAGAGTTATATTTTCTCTGGTTTTGATTGGTTTATTTTTTATCCTACCTTGGTATTTGGTGGTACTATTTGCTGTAGCAGGTCTTTTTTTGTTTAACGATTATTATGAATTTTTCTTGATCAGTATCTTGATCTACAGTGTCTATACTCCCGTTTATTATTTTATAACACCACTAATATTTTCTATTTCTATTTTAATTATTTTCTTTGGTCTTAATTATCTCAAGAAATATATAATTTTATACCAAAGATGAAATTTAGATTCTACCGTCATAAATACAGGGATATAGAAATCGCTCCGGACGAGATTTTTCTTGATTCAAAAAATTTACCCAATTTCAATACTCAACAGTTCGAAGGTAGAATAGAAAAACCCATAAGTAAAAATGTCGTAGTATTGTTGGGATTATTTTTCTTGTTTTTTGGAAGTATGTTCGTATGGAAGCTGGGCGTATTGCAGATCCACCAGGGTGAATCTTATCTAAAAAGAAGTGAAAACAATACTCTAGCAAAACAGCCAATCTTTGCAGATAGAGGATTGATTTATGATAGGAATGGTAAATTGCTAGCTTGGAATACTTGGGATGTACAGAACGGAAAATTTGAGGCCCCAATTCGAACATATACCTCTGAATTAGGATTTGCTCATGTACTAGGATATGTCAGTGTTCCCGCAAAAGATTCAAAGGGTACTTACTGGCAAGATGGATTTGTCGGAAAAGATGGAGTAGAAAAATTTTACGACAAACGTCTCCAAGGCAAGAATGGTGTGCGTATCACCGAGACAGATGTAAAAGGTGTAGTGCAGTCTGAAAATATAGTTTCTCCTCCTTCACCTGGGGATGCATTGTATCTGTCTATAGATGCAGGTATTCAATCAAGGTTGTACTCAAATATTGCAGATATGGCCAAAAGTGTCGGATTCACTGGTGGGGCAGGTGTATTGATGGATATCAATACAGGAGAGGTCCTAGCTCTGACTAGTTATCCCGAATATAATTCCACGATACTTTCTGTAGGTAAAGATAAAAAATTGATCAGCGAATATCTGACAGACAATCGTAAAGTATTCTTGAATCGTGCTGTGAACGGTCTGTATTCACCAGGTTCTATCGTAAAACCATTCTTTGGTTACGGTGCATTAGTAGAGAATGTAATCAGCCCATTCAAGGTCATATTGTCTAATGGTTCAATTGAAATACCAAATCCATATTTTCCAGAAAAAAAATCAGTATTCAAAGATCACGGAGTTTTTGGATATGTAGATATAAAAAAGGCTATTGCCGTTTCTTCTGATGTATATTTTTACGCAATCGGTGGAGGGTTTAAAGATCAAAAAGGTTTGGGTATTGTAAAAATAGATGATTATGCTCGTACTTTTGGTATAGCTTCAAAAACTGGCATTGATTTATCTAATGAAAAAGAAGGGACTATACCGACCCCAGAGTGGAAATTAAAAACATTTAAAGGTGATCCATGGAGAGTCGGAGATACATACAACTCATCAATCGGTCAGTATGGATTCCAGGTCACGCCTATACAGATGGTGCGCGCTACGGCATCACTCGTGAATGGTGGTAATCTTGTCACTCCGCATCTACTGCAAAATGATAAAGATATGGAAAATAAAAAAAACACCATAAGGATAGATGAAGATAAAATGAAATACATAAAAGAGGGTATGCGTATGGCTGTGACAGAAGGAACTGCAATGTCTTTGAACCTGCCAAATGTAAAAGTCGCAGCAAAATCTGGTACAGCTCAGGTGGGTCTTGGTAATACAAATACAAATTCATGGATAATTGGATTCTTTCCTTACGAAAACCCTAAATATGCATTTGTGGTGATGATGGAGCGTGGACCAAAGGCCGCCAGTGGCAATGCCACCCGTGTAGCGAGTCAGATGATTGACTATATGTCTGTCTACAAGCCGGAATACTTCAAATAAATTATCTTTACTTATAATCGTTAAAAATGTATAATGACCCAATCATGAATGAAACAAAGTATATAACTGAAGATAAAAAGGATTTATTGATAGATGAACTACATTATTTAAAGACTGTTCGTCGCAAGGAGATATTGGAGTCTCTAGAAGCTGCAAAGGCTCTAGGAGATTTATCTGAAAATGCTGAATACCACCAAGCTCGCGAAGATCAAGGCAAGACAGAAGACCGTATAAATCAGATCGAGCATATGCTCAATTCTGCTGTGGTAGTCAAGAAGCATAGTAGTTCAAATGTTGAAATTGGTACTACTGTTCATGTTAAAAAAGATGGATCAAAAGAAGGTGTGAGATACAGTATTGTCGGAGCAGAAGAAGCTGATATGACTCAAAATAAAATATCAAACAAGTCACCACTAGGTGCTGCGCTTTTTGGAAAAGCAAAAGGTGATGTTGTGAATATAAATACACCAAAGGGTGCTTCCAAATATACTATACTTGATATAGAATAGGATTATGGCTTCTACTGAAGAATTGCGCTCTGCGCGTTTAGCAAAAATTGAATTATTAAAAAAAGCGAATATGGATCCGTGTACAGCGGAGTCTTTTCGTGATTATACAATCGGTGAGGTAATCGATGGTTTTCCTATGCTATCTGAAAATGGCAAGACTGTGACTATTGGTGGACGAGTGATGTCACTACGTGGCCAAGGAGCGATTTTGTTTTTTAATCTAAATGATGGTACTGGAGTATTCCAGGGATTACTAAAAAAAGGAGCACTCTCAGATGAGATGTTTTCTCTTTTTGTGGACACTGTAGATATGGCTGACTTTATCGAAGTATCTGGAATATTGTTCACTACAAAGACTGGGCAGGCGACAGTCGAGGTAAATAGTTGGAGGATGTTGACTAAAGCTCTGGCTCCACTACCAGATAAATGGGCTGGGCTACAAGATGTAGAAGAGAGATTCAGAAAACGATATCTAGATATCCTCACTACAGATGGTCTAGCTGATATGTTCTACAAGAAATCTAAATTCTGGGAGGTCACTCGTAATTTTATGAAAGACCACGGATTCCTAGAGGTAGAGACTCCGACTCTTGAGGTCACTACTGGAGGTGCCGAGGCAAATCCATTCAAGACTCATCATAAGGATTTTGATATTGATGTATTTATGCGTATCTCTGTCGGAGAATTATGGCAGAAGAGACTTATGGCTGCAGGATTTCCAAAAACTTTCGAGATTGGCCGTGTATATAGAAATGAAGGTACAAGTCCCGAGCATTTGCAAGAATTTACAAATATGGAATTTTACTGGGGATATGCTAACTACAAAGATGGCATGAAGCTTTCACAAGAGCTGTATCAAAAAATTGCAACTGATGTATTTAGTACAACTGTATTTACTACTCGTGGTCATACTTTTGATTTGAGTGGGGAGTGGCCTGTTATTGATTATAAAGATGAAGTATTAAAACAAACTGGTGTAGATATAATGTCTGCGAGCGAATCTGATATGAAGAAAAAGCTAGATGATCTAGGTGTAAAATACGATGGAGAAAATCGTGAGAGATTAATGGATACACTATGGAAGTATTGCCGTAAAAATATCGCAGGTCCAGTATTCCTAATTCACCATCCAAAGCTAGTATCACCACTTGCAAAAGCGTGTCGTGACAATCCTGATCTGACAGAGAGATTTCAGATTATCATTGCTGGATCAGAAGTTGGGAATGGATTTTCTGAGCTCAATGACCCTATAGATCAGCGTGCACGATTTGAATTACAACAGAAATTGA
>JBEBAY010000036.1:0-6537 GCA_041158645.1 Candidatus Parcubacteria bacterium
CACAAAAAAACAAACCGAAAATAAAAAGATAAATGATTTTGCTGTAGAGTCTATAACTGAAAAAGTAAAGAGCACAGTGATGACTACAAATATTCGCATACTCGTGTCTGCCGATACAAAAGATCGTGCAAATCAGATTCTTCAAGATGTGGAGTCTTCTTTTAATCAATTTACAGAGGCAGATAGGAATGGTTTTGATTTCGAGCATAAAGAGGGTGATGATTTACTGAAGCTTGCTCATGATTTTGCATATCGTACTCTAGATACAGATTATCCGACTCCATTGAATTTAAAAGAATTGGCTACTGTTTTTCACTTCCCATACAGTATTGGTGATTCACCTCAGCTCAAGCAAGCAAAAGCTGGTATAGCACCTGCCCCTATCGAGATGGGTACAGAAGGTGTAATTCTTGGACACAATGATTATCGTGGTATCGACAAGACAATATACTTTGCGCCAGAGGATAGAGTGCGACATATGTACGTAATCGGTCAGACCGGTACAGGTAAGACTACTATAATGAAAAATATGATAGCTCAAGATATCCGTGCAGGGCACGGTGTGTGCTACATAGATCCACACGGTACAGACATTCAGGATATCCTGTCTTACATCCCACCAGAGCGCCTAGATGATGTGATCTACTTTGATCCAGCCTATACTGCACGCCCTATGGGTCTGAATATGCTCGAATTTGATCCAAAGTATCCAGAGCAAAAAACTTTTGTTGTGAATGAATTGATGGGAATATTCAACAAGCTTTTTGATATGAAAACTTCTGGGGGTCCTATGTTTGAACAGTACTTCAAGAACTCTGCATTCCTAGTGATGGAGCATCCAGAGAGTGGTGCTACTCTTCTTGAGATTGGAAGAGTTCTTTCTGATAAAGCGTTTCGTGATATGAAGCTCGAACATTGCAAAAATCCAATCATCAAACAATTCTGGATAAATGCCGAACAGACGACAGGGGACCAAAGTCTTGCAAACTTTGTGCCGTATTTGACTTCAAAGTTCGATAACTTTATTTCGAATGATATTATGCGCCCAGTAGTACTCCAAGAAAAATCAGTATTCAATTTCCGCGATATTATGGATAATAAAAAGATATTGCTGGTGAACCTTTCAAAGGGAAGACTGGGAGAAATCAATGCTAATCTTATTGGTATGTTAATCGTGGGCAAGATCCAGATGGCAGCACTTTCTCGTGTAGATATGTATGGACAAAAGATGAATGACTTCTATCTATATATCGATGAGTTCCAAAATGTCACTACAGATGCTATTGAATCCATTTTGTCCGAAGCTCGTAAGTATAGACTATCACTCACTATTGCCCACCAGTACATCGCTCAGCTCGAGGACAATATAAAGAATGCAGTATTCGGGAACGTGGGATCAATGGCAGTATTCCGAGTAGGTGCAGAAGATGCAGAATTCCTAGAGAGTAAATTCAAGCCAGTATTCACAGCCAAGGATATTATGAAGATTGATAATAGAAATGCCTATATGTCTATGCTCGTGAACGGTCAGCCGACCAAGCCTTTCAATATAGCTACATTTGCTCCTCCACAAGGCAATATGGCGATAGTAGAGAACATAAAGGAATTGTCATATCTAAAGTACGGCCGTGACAGAGAAGAAGTCGAGAGTGAGATTATGGATAAATATAGAAATTAAAACAATCCCGCATTAAAAAGCGGGATTGTTTTTTAAGGGTTTTTCTGGTAATATGATGACATTATTGATTAACAAATACATATAAATTATGAATCCAACACACGAAAAGTCATTGGTTATTATAAAACCAGACGCAGTACAAAGAAATCTAATAGGGGAAATTGTTTCTCGTATTGAGAAAAAAGGTTTAAAAATCGCAGGCCTAAAAATGATGAATATTGAGGATGCAGTTCTAGAAGAACACTATGCACACATCAAAGACAAGCCATTTTTCCCAGGTATCCGTGACTTTATGAAAGCATCTCCAGTGGTAGTTATGGCAGTTGAGGGTATCAATGCAGTTTCAGCTCTACGCCTACTAGTAGGTCCAACAAAAGCTTGGGAAGCAAATGCAGGTACAATCCGTGGAGATTTCTCTCTATCAACTCAGTCAAATATTGTGCATGCTTCAGACTCAATAGAGAATGGAGAAATTGAGGTAAAGAGATTTTTCAAAAATGATGAAATTTTTTCTTATCAAAAAATCGATGCTGATTTTATTTACGCAGAACACAAGAAATAATTATTAAATAAAACACTTCGATTAAAACTCGAAGTGTTTTTGATTTATTATGAGAACAATAGGGGATACATACAATCAATACCATACGATGCCGAATTTACAGCTACACCAATTGCGTGTGGCGGCTGTTGCTCTGCAGATATGTGATAGTTTTGATTTTCCCCTCAATAGGAGGGATTTAGCGATTGGTTGTATGCTTCATGACATCGGGAATATAGTTAAATTCAGACTTCGCGACTTTCCTGAAGTTATGCCTGGTGAGGATGTGGAATATTGGGAGAATATTCAAAAGCAGTACATCAAAAAATATGGTGCAGAAGAGCATGAAGCCAATATGGGTGTTACTCGGGATGTTGGGGTATCGAAAGAAGTACTCGAGATTGTAGATGCTGTAGGATTTCACAATTGGTGTATGGTAAAAGATGGAAGTACTTGGGAGCACAAGATCGCAAGCTATGCAGACAGTAGAGTCGCGCCTTTTGGAGTAAAATCTTTAGACGAGAGACTTTTAGATGCAAATAAGAGATATTCAGGCACTAGTCATACGGCAGATTCTGATCGAGATATGCTATATGATTGTATAAGAGATGTGGAGGCTGAGATTTTTTCTCATTTAAAAATAAAACCTGAAGATATAAACGATGAATCTATCGAGAAATATTTTGAAGAATTGAAAAAAATAGAATTTTAATCTCGTCAACTTGTTTTTTATCTATAAATTGTATTTGCAATGTGTGTCAAACATGTGATGTATCGAAAAAATGCTTGCACCAGGGTGTGTGTCCGGTATAATAGATGTAGGGTTATTGATGAAATATTACCTAGAACACATTACATAGGGGACAGAAGTGTAATCTTGCAAAACTGTACGCTTTAAATTATATATCGCGAACAAATTTGTAAAATTCTCTTGTCCCACGTAGTTTATAGCTACGGTAATATGTCTTTGATAGCCCTAATGAGCAATCCTCTTCATTTATGAAGGGGATTTTTCATTTGTATTTATATCTGTTACACTTTATATATGATGGAAAGCAAAAGAATAATTAAATATACGGCAATCTTCTTCTCTTTATTGGCACTGATAAACATTTTATCTATGAAATTCTTTTGGTATCAGTCTATTTGGTGGTTTGATATGCCGATGCATTTTGTCGGGGGATTTACTACTCTGCTTTTATTGGCTTACTTGTCATACGATAGACTACAATACGATTTCTTGTTTTACAGAAAGATTATACTTTTGATTTTAGGAGCTGTTCTCGTAGGTATATTGTGGGAGGTTTTTGAATACGTATTCAACAATGTAATAGCGGGAGTGCCTTGGGATATTGTCGATACTAGTGCTGATATATTCTGGGATACTACAGGCGCAGTCGCCGCACTCGTATTTTTGCGATACTGGTAATTAGTAAATATTTTTGCTCTCAGCTATAATATAAGGATGGAACAAAAAGATACAAATCTCAAGCTTACTTTCTGTGGTGGTACAGGCACAGTTACGGGAGCAAATTTTTTATTAGAAGGGAACGGTAAGAAGTTTTTGATTGACTGTGGTTTAGAGCAGGGGACTCTCTCTGCTGATCAGAATAACTGGGATGCATTCCCTTATGATCCAAAAGAAATTGATATTCTTTTTATCACTCACGGACACATCGATCATATCGGCCTTATTCCAAAGCTCATCCACGAGGGATTCCAAGGCAAGATAGTATCTACTATTCCTACTCGTGATATTACCGAGGCAATGCTAGAAGACACAGACCATCTGCTCTCTCATGATGTCATACATCATCTTGATTTGATCTACATAATGGAGAATACAAAAAAAGCTATGGCTCTATGGGAGGTCCTAGATTACCATCAAGTTATGAATGTGGACCATGGCTTCCAGTTCTCTTATAAAGATTCTGGGCACATACTAGGATCTGGAATGCTCGAGGTGGTATACAATGGCAAAAAGATTGTGTTTACTGGTGACCTAGGAAATTCTCCCTCACCATTATTGCGAGATACAGAAAAGATTACAGATGCAGATTATATGATTATGGAGTCTGTCTATGGAGACAGGAATCACGAGGACAGAGAGGTCCGATCTGAGAGATTAAAACAAATTATTCTAGATAATTACAAGAGGGGCGGAGTGCTTATGATCCCATCATTCTCACTAGAGAGGACTCAAGAGTTGATGTATGAGATAGATCTTTTTGTTGAGAAAAAAGAGATTCCCGTTATGCCTATATATCTGGATTCACCATTGGCTATCACTCTGACAAAGATTTACAAAAAATATGAAAAGTATTTCAATGATACTGCTCGAAAGGTAATAATGGGGGGAGATGATATATTCAATTTCCCAGGCCTCAAGATTACTCCGGACACAGAAGAATCCAAGGCTATACTACGATCCCCAAGTCCAAAGATTATTATTGCAGGATCAGGTATGAGTAATGGGGGTAGAATAATTCATCATGAAAAGAACTATCTTCCTGATCCAAAGAATACATTGCTTCTGATTGGTTATCAGGCTGTAGGTACTCTGGGGCGCTCTATAGAGGAGGGTCACAAGATTATCCGAATACAAGGTCAGGATGTAAAGGTTGCAGCTCGTATGGAAAAGATTACAGGCTACTCTGGACACAAAGACTCTGATCATTTACTAGAATTCGTATCAGACACAGCTAGTACTGTAAAAAAGATATTTGTAGTTATGGGTGAACCAAAAGCAGCTATGTTCCTAGCTCAAAAATTGAAAGACAATCTAGATGTAAATGTCGAGACTCCAATGGCAGGGGACAGTGTGATACTAGAATGCTAATAAAAAAACACAGGCCAGTGGTCTGTGTTTTTTTATTGTATGATTTATTTTGTTGCAGTTGCGAATACTCTTGTGAATGTCTCTGGGTTCTTTCTTGCTAGGTCTGCTAGGATCTTACGATCAAGCTTTATATCTTTTTTCTTTAGAGCTCCCATAAACTTGCTGTAAGACATACCTAGTTTTACAGTTGCAGCAGAGATTCTTACTTGCCATAGACGGCGTGCATCACCCTTTTTGTCTTTTCTGTGTGCAAATGAGTATGCTCCTGCGTGCATCAATGCATCCTTTGCAGCAGCTTCTTTTGTACTGCGTCCAAAGCGGAATCCTTTTGTTTGTGAAAGGATATTCTTTCGACGCTTGTTTTTAATTGTACCTCTTTTAACTCTTGTCATATATGTATTTTAGTAAATTAGTATATTGTCTTACGCGTTAGGCAAATATGTTCTTGTAATTTTGTTTGTAAGATTAAGATTTTGCATCTTTTTCCCAGCAAGCTGTTTTGTTCGAGATTGCTTACTGTTGAAGTGGTTGAATCCTGGAGCACGTGATAGGATCTTGCCATTCTTTGTAACTTTCAAACGCTTTGTTAATGATTTGTTTGTTTTTATACTCATACAATTTTATTTTTTACTATCTCTTTCTATTGTGATAGTTGGACCTTTTGGACCCTTCTTATAATTTTCTGCAACCTTATAATTTTCTGTAATTAAATGGAGTACTCTATCCAGTCTTTCTTTAAGAAAAGTATCATTCATATACTTTGCTCTTCCAGATAGGAATAGTTCTACTTTGATGCGGTGTCCTTCTTTTAACCATTCTGAGGCTTTTCGAGCTTTTAAAGCTAGATCATTGTCTCCTGTAGCGATCTTGATCTGGATAGACTTTGTTTCAGATGCTTTTGCACCTTGCTTTGCCTTTTTTTGCTTTTTGCTCTGCTCATACTGGTACTTACCAAAATCCATTATCTTTGCTATTGGGGGAACTGCATTTGGGGATATTTCTATCAAATCCAAACCTTCTTCTTGCGCCATTGCTAGCGCGTCTTTAAAAGGTAAAACACCTATGTTTTCACCCGTACTAGATAGTACACGTAGTTCGGATGCACGTATTTGGTTGTTTATTCGTTCTCTCAATGTTGTAGCGATATAAAATAATAGATTGTCGTCCTTTACCTCCAACAATGTTGGTTTAATAAGGAGGGACATACCTGTACCTGATAATAGCATATCTGTGTTATTATGGCAAGATGACATACGGACCGATAATCATATACAAAAGAATAGGCGAGACACCCCTTGAGGCCATGGAAAAGGCCCGTTTTGACCATCCAGAATGGAAAAATTTACCGATGACCTATGCCGGGAGACTAGATCCTGTGGCAGAGGGTTTACTATTGGTTTTGGTCGGTGATGATTGCAAAGAAAAAGATAAATACTTGGATTTAAATAAAGAATATGAATTATCTATATTATTTGGTTT
>JBEBAY010000037.1:0-5507 GCA_041158645.1 Candidatus Parcubacteria bacterium
GACCTCTTGGCCACCGATAGCATTCATCTCTTCGCGAATGATATTTTCAATCTTTTTAAACACACGCAAACCCAATGGCATATATGAATATACTCCAGCCATTTCCTTGTTTATAAAGCCTCCTTTGATCAGGAGCTCTGCATTCTTTGCTACTTCATCCGCAGGCGCTTCCTTTCTTGTTTTTGTAAATAATTGAGATTGTCTCATATAACCCATACTACCCTAAAAACCCATTTTGGGCAAAGTAATAGGTCTTGCAAAATAATGCTTTTTCTGGTATTATACCCATACCTTCCGTGAGGGGCTTTTTTAATAAAGAACCCTTGTAAATAGGCTGGAATGCTTAAAAACGGAGGGCATTATAAACAATTAATCATAGAATAATCTTATGACTGATGTAAACAAGAAAATCGAGGATATGTTTAAGGCTGGTACTCACTACGGGTATTCAAAGTCTCGACGTCACCCCTCAACAACACCTTACATTTTTGGTACAAAAAATGGCGTAGATATTATCAACATCGAAAAGACTCACGAAGTATTTGAAAAAGTACTAGACATGGTTGCAAACCTTGCACAATCTGGCAAGACAATCATGTTCGTAGGCACAAAGAGTGAAGCTCGTCAACAAGCCACAGAAGCAGCATTGGCTCTTGGTATGCCATATGTATCTGACCGTTGGGTTGGAGGTAGTCTTACAAATTTCCCAGAGATCAAGAAGCGTGTAGCAAAGCTATTGGACCTTCGTGATCAAAAAGAAAAAGGTGGACTTGATAAATATACAAAGAAAGAAAGACTACTGATAGACCGTGAAATGGCAGATATGACAAAGAATTTCCAGGGTATCACAGCTATGACAAAGACCCCAGATTATATGATCGTAGTTGATCCAAAGAAAGAACACATTGCAGTTACAGAAGCTCACAAGATGAAAATCCCTGTTATCGCAATACTAAATACAGACTGTAATGCAAAAGAAGTTGAGTTCCCTATCATAGCGAATGACGCTTCAGTTTCTAGTATTTCATTCTTCCTAGAGAATCTAAAAGCTGCTTATGATCGTGGACTAGCAGGTCAAACAAACGAAAAGAAATAAAAATTAGAAAATCTTTAATTCGATTTTCTAATGTTCTTTGCTATAATTATTAAATATAATCTAATTTTTGTTTTTTATGTCTATACAAATAACAACTGAATTAATAAAAGAATTGCGAGATAGTACAGGTGTATCTATTATGCAGTGCAGAAAAGCCCTAGAAGAGGCTGAGGGTGATATGGAAAAAGCTCTTCTCGTGCTAAAGAAAAAGTCTAGTGATATAGCTCTTAAAAAGGCTGATCGTGAAGCGCATGAAGGTACAATCACAGTAATATCAAATGGAAACAAAACTGTTATATTCACACTATACTGTGAGACAGATTTCGTAGCCAAGAATGAAGACTTTGTAAACCTAGCAAATACACTAGCAAACAAAGCCCTAGCAGAGGGAGTAGAAGCTATGAAAGAATCTTCTCTTGAACTTATAAATACAGTTGTACAAAAGTGTGGAGAAAAGATAGAACTTGGAAAAGTTGAAATGATAGAAGGTGATGTAGTAGGTTCATATGTACATATGGGCAAGACTGCTGTAGTAGTATCTCTAGAAGGTGGTAGTACAGAGATTGCTCGTGATGTAGCTATGCACATCGCAGCTATGAAGCCTGCATATATCACACGCGAGGAGATTGATGAAAAAGCTCAGTCTGCTGTACGTGAGATGTTTGCAAAAGAAGTATCTGAATCTGATAAGCCAGAAGAAATCAAAGCAAAGATGCTAGATGGAAAAATCAGTGCATACTTCAAAGAGCAAACACTTCTTGATCAATCATTTATCAAGAACCCAGATATGACAGTAGCTACCCTTCTTTCAAATAACAAAGCCGTGATCAAATCTGTATCACGCGAATCAATAGGATAATATGATATTTATCGTTATTATATTTTTTATAGCTATAATAACAGCATTCGGAGTGCTTGCATTTCGAGCATGGGAATTGCGCACTGGACAAATTGATGCAGAAATTGCAGAAAGTCCAGTGCAGCATTTATCCCTTAGACAAATAGAAAAGATTATGCTATATTTGTTGAAGCACTTTATCCAGGGGCTGATACTAGTAGTAGTAAAATACTGGTTTATCACAGTCACAAAGGTAAGTGTATGGTTAAAAGAAAAGTGGCCAAAGGTAAATGATATATTTAAAAAGAAGCCACAGAGTACTGTACCCCAGAAGCCATCGTTTGTAACAAAAGCTATCCTTGAATCAAAATCAAAGATCAAGCGTTTGAAGCAAAAGATCCGTGAAGAACACGCAGTAGAATCAGAATAAATTTAATTATGTGCGCAGTTTAAAGATTAAATTTATGTTTGCCGCTTTAGCTCAGTTGGTAGAGCAACGCTTTTGTAAAGCGAAGGTCCTCAGTTCAAGTCTGAGAAGCGGCTCCAATAATAAAAAATATCCACATACCTGTGGGTATTTTTTATTATTGGACACGAAAGACTTGAAAGCCGGAGTGTGTCGACACGAGGCGGGGTCGCATAAAAATTCAGCAGAATTTTATATGTGACCAAGTCAAGAAGCGGCTCCAAAGTAAGTAATATAGGTTCTGTTCAACGCATAACTAAAACGAAGCGTCCTATTCGATCTGAGAAGCGGCTCCAATATAAATAATAAAACACCCACGATTGTGGGTGTTTTATTATCTTACTTAATTCGCTGTTGAAGTTGATGCATTTGTCGAATCTGGAATAATACTATTGATTATTGATTCTGGAGAGATACTCTTTACCTCTGGTATTACTTTTTTCTTTGTAGAAGATGCAGGGGTAGTTGTTTCTTTTTTAACTTTGAACAATTTAGGATATTTCTTTTCTAGTACATCAGTTGCCTGAAATCCTGTATTTGTCTGCTCATCCACAACTAGAGCTGGGAGTTTTGTGTCCTCTATCTTGTATATATGGATCAACGCTCTGAGCGCAGACAAGTCTAGATTGTAATCAAAAGAGTAAACTCTGACATTTGGATACTTTGTACGTAGCTCTGTAAGAACAAAACTTTGCTTTGTACACTCGATACAATTGTCTGCTGTTGTGTAGAAGTATAGAACTGGCACTCGCTTGTTTCCACATTTTTGATTAATCTTTTTTGTAAGCAAATAATCTTTAATCTGAAGAACTGTATAGTATTTTTTTAAATCTGTTATCTCATCACTAGCACTAAGATTCTTTTCACTGTAGGCTATCTTGTCAGCTATATCGTTTAGCTCTGAGGACAATGTCTCTTCTTCGTCTACTTGATTACAAGAAAGCTCTGATAGTAGTGCAAATTGTGCCTCAGAAGATAGGATATCTGTGGCTAGTCTCGCTTGTACCGTCTTGATATTCTCTACCTTTTTATCTGTAAAGAAATTAGAAAGTCCACCAGCAATAGCAAAAAGCGCTGCTGTTATAAAGAATACAATAATATATTTTGCCCAATCATTTTTTTTATTTAAATTCATAAACTATACATTTGGATTATTTAATAATACATCACGCTCCCCAGTCCAACTCGCCTCTTTGTGTGTTATCGCATTCCAGACAGCTCTTATGAGCCAAAATGGAGCAATAACAGTATACACGATAATGAACAAAAGGATATCCCAAGACAACACTCTCCTATCTGCGATCATCATACGCCCATTTATCAAGGCTGCTATGACTAGCATATACAGCAATATAGAGATAAATATCATAGCCTGAGTGTTTATAAAGAATAGATCAACTGAAAATACATTTCCAGCAGGGGCATGTAGGCCGACTGTTTTAATTTGTAGAATCTTTGTAGATACGTACTTGTACAAATTAATCATTGTAAAGGTAAGAAGTAGTATCGTACCAGAGATTGAGATAAATCCAGAAGGTAATGTAAACATCCCTATAGCTCCGTATTTAGGTCTAAAGAAAAAGTATTTATAATCAGTAGCATTCTTTATAAAACCATACATCCAGCGTACGCGCTGGCGATAAAGCTTTGGAATAGTACTAGGACTACCTGTGTATACATAGCCATCTGGACAATGATCTATCTTCATACCGTGCTGGTGCATACGAAGTGCAATTTCTTGATCCTCTGTATGATGAGCTTTTCGATATGGGCCAATAACATCAAAAACTTTTCTACGAAATATTGAAAATGGACCTGGGGTCACATGGATTGCATCCAAAAATGCGAGCATCTTTTTATTGTAATGAGCCATATCATACTCTGCACGCTGTGCATACTGAAGCATAGTCTTTGGGTCACGAATAACGATAGATGGAGCGACAGCCATTGTGTCTGGATTTGTAAAAAATGTAATAATACGCTTTAGGGTCTCAGGATGGACAGTAGAATCAGCATCTAGGCATCCTACAAATTCACTATCTGCATGCTCTAATCCTAAATTCAGAGCTGTGTGCTTTCCTCCATTTTCTTTGTGGAAAATATTTACCTGAGGATGATCTTTATATTTTTGAATTTGATCCCATGTGCCGTCTTTTGAACCATCATCTACAATCACGATCTTTAATCTATCTTTGGGGTAGTTCAATGTCAGTAATGAATCTATAGTGATATCAACTGTCTTTTCTTCGTTGTAGCAAGGTACGATAACGGTGACAGTAGGATACTCCGGTAGTTCAATATCTTCTCTTCGGATATTAATCTCGCGTCTTTTTTCAATAAAAGTCACCAAGAAAAAGACTTGCACGTATACTGCAAGGAAAGAAAATATATATATCACAATCATAAAAGCAGTCATATAATAGTGGTATTATACTACAATTTGACCATTTTTTCAATACTAAAAAATCACCTTTTTAAAGGTGATTTTTTAGTATATTTATACGGATAGAACGTACAAATAAATATTATTGAGCGGGAGTAACTGGTGCTGCTGGAACTTCTTCTACTTTGCAATCTGTACAGCCTGCTTTGCAAGTACCGCAAGGACATCCGAAGATCATCACTACACCTGAAATACCAACTAGAACATAAACAATGGATTCAATTGTTGGCATTCCACCAAAAATAATATTAACCAAGTTTAGGTTACTTCCCATGAACATACCTACTCCGTAAAGTCCCCAGTTAAGAGCACCTACGATAACAAGTATCTTTGCAACCATATACATAGCGCAACCAGTTTTACTATTCATAATGAATATATTTAGGTAATAAACTAATAATAAGACCTGTATCTATTATACCATAATATTATATACATAATGCAAATAATTTATATGATATAATCAATATATGAAAGAAAACAACACAATAATTATAGAGGAAAATACTACTATAATAGAAGGCGGAGAAAATCCAAAGAATGACAAGAAATTGTCTACTCCCCAGGCTATTATACTAGCAGCATTTTTAATAGTATTAGCAATTTTTATTACAAATAGTGATGGATTAAAAAAGCCAGACAACAAAACTCTGTCTGAAAAAGT
>JBEBAY010000038.1:0-6867 GCA_041158645.1 Candidatus Parcubacteria bacterium
AAAGAGAAGCTGCAAGAGAAAAAATTGCAGCAGAAACTCATAGGAGCCAAAGTCAATCTCAGTCATTCAGTCATTCGAGAGCAAATTCGAATGACATCAGTTATGTGAGAATTGAAGAAGGTCCACAATTTAGTTTTGGTGGTAATGGGAATGTTTTAAGTAGAAATTATCAGTCAAACGGTGGTCCTTTCGGTGATGTTTGTGACAATGCTAATGTTGTACAAGGAGGTCTTAATGTTGCTTTCAAAGGGCGTAGAACTGTTGAAGCTTACAACAATAATTCGGCTTCAAGTTCGAGTACGTCTACATCAAGCGCTTCCGCCTCATCATTAAATCAAAGTGGTAATCAATTTGGTAATGCTAATAATCAAAATCAGCAAAACCAAAACAGCCAGCAATCTAGTGGTAGGAGACAGCCAACTTACAATCCAGATCCAGACCCTCACAATGGGAAGGCTCGTACCTCTGATGGTTTCTAGTCAGTTCTTTGTTTATCTAACTTATTGCTCGGAAGGGGATTAAAAAACTCCTTCCTTGCTTTTTTAAGTTTTCAATGTATTATCATTAACTATTGAAGATTTAAAATTGCAAATATATGAAAAAATTATTTATCACAATGTTTATAGTCGGTGCATTCCTATTTGTAGGGGATGCTGTTTCTGCTGGCACAGTGCCAGGTTGTAACATTTATTGTCACAATACTCCACAGACTGTAGTTGCACCTACGCCTTGCTGTGCTCCACAGCAACCAATTTATTATCCACAATATCCGTCTCCATGTACTGCATTACCTTGCGGGGGTCCTATTCCGGCACCTGTACCAGTAGTAGATAGTTGTCGTATCTCTAGCTTTACAGCCAACAGAAATTATGTGACTTCTGGTGAATCTGTGAATCTACGATGGACTACGACAGGGGATTGTTATCGTGCGAATCTTTCTGATCACGGATCTGTGAATACTTATGGAAGTGTAAATATTTATCCTACTACAAGTGATAGCTACACCCTACGTGCATATGGATACAATAATACAGATTCTGAAGATTTATATATCACAGTATACGGAGGTAATACAAACATCCTCCCTGGTGTATCTACATACAATCCTTCATATTTGGGCACAAGCTCTGCAGTTTTAAATGGTTATGCTAGTATCTCATCTGGCACTATGAATGCATGGATAGAATTCCCATGTTATTCAACTAATTATGGAAATAGATATAGTGTATCTAGTACAAATCTATCTGGTACAGTATATAATCTAAAACCAAATACTACTTATTCATATTGTGCTGCTGGACAGAGTACATATGGTAGTCAAATAGTCCGAGGCAATATCGTATCATTCACGACTATATCACTACCTAGCGAGACAGATTCCTCTGTCCGCACAAATGCTCCGACTTCTGTTTCTCGTACATCAGGTACTATGAATGGAACTATAAGTAATCCAAACAACTATTCTTTAAATGGATATTATGAATACGGTACAAGTGTGAGCCTTGGTTCTCGTACAAATTCCAAGACATTAGGGAACAGTAGTACTATGAACTTTAGCGAGACATTAACAGGTCTATCAGAGGGTACACTCTACTACTACCGTGCTGTATCAGAAGGTACAAATGGTACACAGAGAGGATTGATCGAAGTATTCGGTACGACTTCTCCTACTGTAGTCAAGAATCAAAATACAGTTATTCAGACTGTCGCAAAGAGATACAAGACTATCTATGTACCTACTATAGTAGAGGATACTAGTCCTATCGTAGACGAGGTTCCTGTAATACAGCCTGTTCAAAACAATCTCGGTGCCAATGCTTTCTGGGGTGCTATGTGGCTACAATATGGACCATACTTCTGGCTGTTGATAATCATAATAATCTTGCTTATAATTATATTGGCTCGTACATATAAAAAGACGAATACTGATACAAATACAAAAACCACGACAACAACAGTCACTCATGACAACAATCATCACTAAAAAAGAATTACCCGATGTTGCAAAAAAGATACTTGAAAAAGTATCTTTTTTGGCTTCACATAGTGCGACAGTAGTTACACTGTCTGGTGATCTAGGTGCAGGAAAAACAACCCTGACTCAGGAAGTCTCAAGACAGCTAGGCATAAAAGAAAATGTAATCTCTCCGACTTTTGTAATAATGAAAAATTATGAAATTAAAAATTCAGATTATAAATGGAAAAATTTAATTCACATTGATGCGTATCGCCTGACAGAGAGCGCTGAACTTTTAAAACTAGGATGGAAAAAAATATTGGCAGATAAAAATAATTTGATTTTGATAGAGTGGTCCGAGCTGGTGCCCGAGTGTATCCCCGACGGGGGAGTGTGTCGTGTAAATCTAAAACATATTGATGAACAAAAAAGAGAATTGGAAATAGAATAAAAAAAGAGCGCGACTTTATTGTCGCGCCTTTTTGTTTAGTGTTTTAGACCTTTAAGTTTTATCTTTTCTGGGTCTAGGATTTTGTGATGAACTTCGAGGTGTATATCTCTTGGTTCACCGATGATGTAGAACTTGCCACCTAGATACTCTATATATGGGTGGTTTTTGCCTATTTCATACTTTCCCTTAATACCCTTTGGTACCTTTGGGTCTTCGTCTGTTTCGTAATCCAGAGAATAATAGTTTTCACCGCGTTCAATCCAAGTGAATTTAATCATCTCATCATCACTGTGTGAAGTGGTGATGCTACCAGGATTTGCAGATATAGCTTTGCCATATGTGCGCACTGGTAAAGTAATCAACTTCCAATTTCCTTCGATCAAGTAGTCATTCTCGAAATAAAGGGAATTGGTTTTTACAGGTACTCCGATTAGTTTAATCTCTTGCGAGTTTAAAAAAGTCGCCTCCCTCCTATTGAGGATTTGATTATCCGATAACATGTATCGATAATGCTTGCTAAAGAAGATAATATCCTCGGGACTAGTTTCTTCGTAGCCCATCTTTTGTTGCGTTGCGCACGAGGTCCAAACTAGGGCCATCAGTGCAATTAAAGCTTTATTCATATTTTCTTATTTTGTGTGTATTATATCATTTTATATTAATTTTGTCAATCTATGATTATACATATTTCTTTTATTAAAACCTTAAAAAATAATGTTATAATACAAAATATATATGGCAAAAGATAAAACAAAAAAGACTATAGTACTACTCGATACTCACGCTATCATTCACCGGGCATATCATGCTCTGCCGGATTTTATGAATTCTCGAGGGGAGCCGACTGGTGCACTATATGGATTGACCACTATGTTATTTAAGATAATCGGAGATCTACATCCAGATTATGTAGTAGCGTGCTATGACTTGCCAAAGAAGACTTTTCGCCACGAGGCATACGATGACTACAAAGCCGGCCGTGCGAAGACAGATGAAGCTCTTATTGCGCAGATAATCCGCTCTCGAGATTTTTATAATGCATTCTCTATACCTTATTATGAATGTGAAGGTTTCGAGGCCGATGACCTGCTAGGTACTATCGCTGAAAAAATAAAAAGTGAATGCAATGTGATAATCGCATCAGGCGATATGGATACACTACAGCTAGTAGATGGTGATACTGTCCGAGTATACACACTGAAGAAGGGGATAAACGATACTATTCTATACAATGAAAAACAAGTAGCAGAGAGATTTAATTTCAAGCCCGAATTTCTTCCAGACTACAAAGGTCTGCGTGGTGATCCATCTGATAATATTATAGGTATCAAAGGTATTGGTGAAAAAACTGCGACAACTCTCATTTCCAAGTATGGCACGATTGAAAACATGTACGAGAATCTCGATCGTGATGTGGATGAATTAAAGAAGCAGGGCATAACAGAGAGAATTTTTGGATTGTTAAAGGATGGTGAGGATGAAGCAATCTTTTCAAAGACTCTCGCTACTATTCGACGTGATGCGCCGATTGATTTTGTCATACCAGAAAAAATATGGAAGGAGACAATAGATGCAGGTAAATTAAAAAATTTTTTACGAGACCTAGAATTCAAGAGTTTGAATGCGAGAGTAGACAAGATTGTCTCTGGCGAAGAAAATATAAAAGAAGAAATTTCAAAAATAGATAAAGAAAAAAATGAAGAAATTGTAGATAGTCTAGAACTAGAAAAGGCCAAGATTGCATTTTGGTTGCTCAATTCCGAGTGTACTGATCCGACACTAGAAGATATAGCTAATTACAAGAATTCCAATTCTTTTACTGAAGCCTTCGATAAAATCAAGAAAGACCTAGAAAAAGAGGGTCTTTCTTATGTCTATGAAAATATAGAATTGCCTATAATGCCTATAATAAAAGCGATGGAGGATAGGGGAATATCTGTAGATAAAAAATATTTAAATGATGTGTCTGTCGAGTATCACAAAGAATTGGAAATCTTAGAAAAAAATATTTACAAACTAGCCGGACATGAATTCAATGTAAATTCCCCAAAACAATTAGGTGAGATTCTTTTTGATGAGATGAAGATTCACGAGGGTAGTGGTGTCCGTATGAAGAAGACTGCTGGAGGTGCACGCTCTACAAAGGAGAGTGAATTGGAAAAATACAAAGACTCTCATCCGATAATCGCACACATACTCGAATATCGTGAATTACAAAAACTTCTCTCTACTTATATAGATAGTCTTCCTAGTATGATCGGGGCAGATGGTCGCATACATGCAAAATTTATCCAAGCTGGAACTACCACAGGTAGATTTTCTTCATCAGATCCAAATTTGCAGAATATCCCAATCAAGACTGAAAAGGGTAAAAAAATCCGTTATGCTTTTGTGGCATCCGAGGGTCACAAATTAGCATCTTTTGACTACTCTCAGATTGAGCTAAGAGTTGCAGCATTATTATCTCAAGATAAATATTTTATAAATACTTTCAAGGAGGGTCGTGATATTCATACTGCTGTGGCTATGAAGGTTTTTAATGTATTGGAGGAGGATGTCACACATGATATGCGTCGTCGTTCAAAAGTTATTAACTTTGGGATTCTCTATGGTATGGGTGTGACTGCACTGCGCGAGAACCTAGGAGGGGAGAGAAAGGATGCACAGATTTTCTATGATAATTATTTTGATCAATTCCCGAGTATTGCAGGGTATCTGGAGAGTATTAAAGTTTTCGCAAAACAGCATGGTTATACAGAGACTCTCTTTGGACGCAAAAGATACTTTCCAGGGATAAAGTCTCCAGTACCTTTTATAAAAGCTATGGCAGAGCGTATGGCTACAAATGCGCCCATCCAAGGTACAGCTACCGCTGACATAGTAAAGATCGGTATGAAAAACGTAGATGAAGATCTTCGTAAGGCCGGGTTGTCTCAGTCTGTGCACCTACTACTCCAAGTTCACGACGAGCTTATATTTGAGATAGAAGAGGATTATATTGAAAAGGCAAAAGTCGTGATAAAGAATGCCATGGAGAGTGCTATCCCAGATGAATTTTTAAAGGGTATGGAATCTGTGCCACTAGTTGTCTCTGCTGATTTAGGTAAAAACTGGGGGGAGTTGAAGTAGTTGTAAAAAAGAGCCCCTATGGTAGGATATTGATATATGACACCAGAAGAGAAAAATGAAAAATTAAAGAACGATCCAGGTGCTGTACACTCTACTCTAGTATATTCATATATGATGTATTTTTTGCCGGTAGTTTTTGGGCTGATTTTAGACTACATATTCCCGGGATATATTTTTAATAATCCGACTCTCCAATCTGTTGGTCTCTGGCTCATAATAATATCATCTCTATTAATATATTGGGCTCAATCTACTACAGGAAAATCTAAAAATAAAATGTTTGAAAAAGGTGAAAACAGGGAATTTGCTCGTGGGCCCTACAAGTACAATCGCAACCCTACATATGTAGGACTCGTAGTGATGACTCTGGGTCTTGGATTTGTGATGGGGTCTATATTTGTATCCGGCCTAGTGGTCGTGTCTGCTATGATAAGTAAATTTGTATTTTTACCAAAAGAAGAAAAAATTCTAGAATTAAAATATGGACAGATCTATCGTGACTACAAGAGTAAAGTAAAAAACTGGCTATGATTTACCTGTACACAGGCAATGACCAAAAAAATAAAATAGTTTCAATAAAAAAGAACTTCAAAAAATATGAAATTGTTTTTTTGTTAGGGGAGGGTGCGAGCAAAGAAATTGTATTAGATTACATTCAGAGTAATAATTTATTTGGAGAACCCAAGGCCGTGGTAGTAGAGAATTTCCTTTCCGAGAATTCTATATCTGCAGATGAGATAGAGATGATGAAAAAATCCGAAACCCCATTTATATTTATGGAGGACAAGATGCTATCAGCAGAAGAAAAGAAATATAAAAAATATGCAGAGGTTATAGAAAAGTTTGAAACAAAAGAAGTAAAGACCCCACCTGCATACAATGTATTCTCTATCACTGATGCACTTGCGAACAAAGATAAAATATCTGCATGGTCTCTGTATCTCCAGGCTATAGAAAATGGCGCAGCCCCCGAGGCAATCTCCGGAGTAATTTTTTGGAAAATAAAAACTATGATGATGACAGGAAGTAAAAATTTTGCAAAAGATAAATTAAAAAATATGTCATCGGATCTCGTAGATATATACCACCTGTCACATACAGGGGAGATAGATATGAAAATAGGATTGGAGCAATTTATTTTAAAATCTTTGTCTTAAAAAATAGACAAAGAAAAAAGGCCTAGGAGTTAAACTTTATCATTTGATAAAAACTAACTCCTGGGCCTTTAGCCTATTAGCACTAAAAGAACATTGTAAACTAATTTAATAATAGTTTGATTAAAGAACGTGGGAAACATAAATAACAAATTTTTCCTGTTTAGGGTGTTTTT
>JBEBAY010000039.1:0-2633 GCA_041158645.1 Candidatus Parcubacteria bacterium
CCTATTTTTACTTCATCACCCACCGTATCACCCCAGACTACTTCTTTTACTCCTGTAGTCTTTTGGAATTCTGCAAGGAATGTATTGATGATATCTTTTTCTATATCTGCGCACTGTACAAATAGAGTCACCACATCAGACGGTAGTAATCCCATCTTTTTTCTCATATCCTGTACTGCACGTACAAATTCACGGTACTGACCTTCCTTTTTCAATTCAGGAGTTATCTCGAAATCCATAGACACATCAGCGAGAGTTGTATCGCAAACTATTTCTTTTACATTCAATTCATCTTTGATAATATCAATGTATTCAGATTTTACATCCATAGGTATAGCAAATTTACCGAGTGGCTGTCGCACAGGTACGCCTGCCTTTTGTCTTGATTGCAATCCTAGGGTCACTACATCTCGGACCTTTTGCATATCTTCTAAGACTGCAGTATTTGAATAAGAGAACACTGGCCACTCTGAAAGATGCACAGATTCTGCATCTGTCTCATTTTTTAACTTTTGCCACACACTCTCTGATATGAATGGTGTAAACGGTGCCAGTAATTGTGATGTAGTTTTCAATACAAAATGCAATGTCTTTTTTGCATTCACATCTCCATCTTTTAGGCGATCTCGAGAACGTCTCAAATACCAAGTAGACAGATCTTCGATGAATAGTTCAAATGGTCTAGTTGCTAATGCCATATCGTATTCATTCATCGATGCAGTAGCCTCGGAAACGAGAGCGCTCATACGTGATAGAATCCATTGATCCAATACATTCGTATTTGATTCTAATCGCAAATCACCGATTTCTAATGCTGTATCTCTGTAGAGCTCATAAAATGTAGCTACGTTTTCTAGGCGAGATACAATCTTGCTAGCGATATCCTGCACTCCTTTTTCAGAGAAGTTTACATCTTCCCCCTTCATCAGAGTCGAAGACATGAGGTAGAATCGCAATGCATCTACTCCGTATTTATCAAATAGTATCCATGGGTCTGGGTAATTATTTTTAGACTTACTCATTTTACTACCATCCTCGGCTAGCACTGTACCAGTAGTGACGACATTCTTAAATGGAGCCTCGCCAAATAGCATAGTAGATATAGCGTGCGTATAGTAGAACCATGTTCTAGTCTGGGCTATGTATTCAGCCACAAATCCACCAGGGAAATTATTTTGCTTCCACTCTGGATTCTCGAATGGAAAATGATCCTGAGCAAATGGCATAGATCCAGATTCAAACCAGCAGTCTATAACCTCTGGGATTCTCTTGTACTCCCGACCCTCTCCATCTACCAATACGATATGGTCAATATATGGGCGGTGTAAATCTAAATCATAATTTGCATTATGAGGTAAAGGAGAAAAATCCAATTCATAATATTCAGCATTGCCTAGGTAATGGAAATCTTTTCTATCACGGATCATAGATAGAGCTTCGTCTGCATTGTATCCACGAGCACCTGCTGCCAATAGCCATGACGGACCACCATGAGTGACTATCACTATATTTTTATTTTGATATTTTGATTCTATCTCATAGATAAATTCCATAACACGATTCTTAAGACTTTGATATGATTCTCCACCAGAATATGCAAAAGTAAAATTCTCTACAGTCTTTGGTAATGCCTCATGATATTCATGCCATGTCTTGAAATCTTTATTTCCAATCACAAATTCCCCCAATCTCTCATCTATAAAAATAGACTCAGAACCAACGGAAATACTCTCTGCTATTACAGAGGCAGTCTCACTAGCTCTCATAAATGGTGAAGCAAAAATTAAATCAATATTTTTATCCTTAAAATCTAGAGAAGATTTTTTCACTTGATCGCGACCACTGTCAGTCAGATGATTTACCTCATTTACATCATCTGAAATCAATCCTCCAATATTGTGTGAGGCCTCGCCATGACGCATTACAAAATACTTATTACCAGATTTTTTAACTTTAGATTTTAGATCTTCAACTGAGCCAGCAAATAGCATCTCTCCACTCTCTGACTTCCATATCGGCAAGGGACTTGCCCAGTATCTATTGCGAGAGATTGTCCAGTCTGGTGCATTTTCCATAGTGTGATGAAATCGCCCATCTTTTAGGTGAGCTGGTATCCAATTCATAGATTCTGCACGAGAGAGCAAATCTTGTTTTACTTTTTGAATATTCACAAACCATGATGGCAGTGCGTAGTATAGCAGTGGCGTATCACAGCGGTAACAGTGTGGGTATGAGTGGATTATTTTTTCTTTTGCAAATAATGCTCCAGCGCCAGCAAGGTATTTGATGACTAGCACATCTGTAGATTGTGGATCATCTTTTGGTTTTGCTTTTGCCTCGGGGAAATCTACAACTTCTTTTGTGAATACACCATTTGGCTCCACATGGCGGATAAATGGTATATTGTTTGCCTTTGCTAGATTCATATCATCTTCACCAAATGCTGGGGCCTCGTGGGCTATACCTGTACCCTTCTCAGCTGTGACAAAATCCGCATGCCATACCTTCCAGATATTATCCTTGTTTGTCATATCTGTATTTTTATAATAATCAAACACAGGCTCATAAGACATCCCTACGAGTTCAGAACCTGATACCTCTTTTATTATTTCTGGTTCAGTGAATTTTGCTTT
>JBEBAY010000040.1:0-5248 GCA_041158645.1 Candidatus Parcubacteria bacterium
TCACTATCAAATCAGCACCACATTGTGCGAGGAATTTGGTATATCCGAGTCCACGCCCCAGCAACCCCAGGCCCATAATAGTGATTTTTTTACCCTTGAATAGATTTTTGTAGTTTTTCATTGAGAGCTCATTATAACACAAAAATACCGTATTTTAAACAAAAAGAAAACAGCTCTAGGAGCTGTTCTTTTTTTAAAAAAAATAATTGTACTAATGTCCTTGTCTTGGGTAATTGCCACCATGGCGACCTTGACCGGAACATTTTCCGCCGCGAACCCCATCTTCTTCATTGTGATGAGTGCCTGTTTCTTTGTTCTCTGTTCTTTCGTTGTACTCCTCATTCATCTTTGTGTGAGGAACATTGGCATCTCCATTTTTAGCTGGAGTAACTGTTTCTTTATTTGGCATAGGTTTGAGATTTTTTACAATCATCACATTTAAAAAATAAAATGTCAATAAAATAGCCCCGACCGTAATCGGTCGGGGCTATTTTATTATTTCAAATTATTTCTCAATTCCTCCATATCATCAAAATGATTTTTTACACCATTTATCTCCTGATATTTTTCATGCCCTTTTCCTGCTACTAATATATAGTCCCCTAATCCAGAAATCTCACAAGCCTTTTTTATAGCATCACGTCTGTCAGGCATGATATATACATTTTCTACATCTTCCGGTAGTCCACTGCGCATATCAGCGAGTATATCCTCGATCTTTTCACTTCGAGGATTGTCTGAAGTGAGAATCACTATATCACTCATAGAATAAGCAATCTGTGCCATTATAGGGCGCTTTGTTTTATCTCTATCACCACCACAACCCACGACAGTTATCACTCTGCCTTGCACAAGTCCGCCTTGTGCGAGAGTCAGCGTTGTTTTCAGAGCATTATCTAGAGCGTCCGGTGAATGAGCATAATCCACAATACCAGTGATACCACTTTCCGATTTAAAATAATTAAATCTTCCCTCTACTGGATCGAGCTTTTTAATCTCAGATATTAATCTGTCGCTTGATATTCCGAGTAAAGTGCTCGCACCATATACAGCGAGAATATTATACATATTAAATTCGCCGATTAACCTTGATTCTAGTTTGGAATTAAATTCTGCTGATTTTTTAAAACCATAAAAATGTTTTTTGGCTTTTGTGTCGAACAACATTGTCTCGCCACTCTCATCATCTATATTCGATAAGGCAAAAGATGTCTCATTCAGACCATCAAAGAAAGCTTTTTTTGCTTTCAAGTAATTTTCAAAATCTCCATGATAATCCAAATGATCGTGGGTCAGATTTGTAAATATCCCACCAGCAAATGACAATCCAGAAATTCTTTTCTCCGCCACAGAGTGTGATGACGCCTCCATAAAACAATATTCACAACCAGCATCCACCATAGTAGAGAGCAAATTGTTCAGAGTGATGGCATCTGGTGTAGTCGGTGTAGTCCTATTTGAATTTATAAGATTGTCACCTATCTTGTCACCCACAGTAGATATTAGACCAGACTTGTGTCCTAGATTATTAAAAAGCTGATGTAGCAGTGTGGCAACTGTAGTCTTGCCATTTGTACCAGTGACACCGACTAGCTTGATTTTAAAAGATGGATGATTATAAAAATTATGAGAGATTATACCTACAGCCTCTTTAGTATCACGTACTTTTACATAAGCCACATGAGAGTGGTATTCAGATAGATCGGTCTGATGCACTATCACCTTTGCACCTTTTGAAATAACATCAGATATAAAATTGTGCCCATCGGTAATATGCCCCTGGATAGCCACAAAGAGTGAATTCTCTACTATGTCTTTATTTGAAAGCGAGACAGCAGAAATAGATACGTCCACATTGCCGTGTGTATCTAGGACTTCGATATTCTTGATGATATTTGATAGAAGCTTCATATATATACTATAAACCCTTTATTGAATAAAAAAAAGCCCCTGCAAAGGTAGCTTTTTTCTTTAAAATTACAGAGAGGTATCCATGAAATTGAATACTGCATTTTCTGCGTCGATTATTGCTTTATCTAAAACAATATTCTCAATCACAACATCAGCTTCATCTTGGAATTCCAATTCTTTTGGGGCAGCGGCAAGTCTCTTTTGAATAGTTTCTTCTGTTTCAGTGTGCCTATTACGTAGACGTTCTTCTAGTACATAGATAGGAGCCTTCACAAAAATAACAAGAGAGTGTTCACCAAAAATTTTTTTCAAGCTACGAGCACCACGCACGTCTACATCAAACAAAATAACTTTATTCAAATCATGAAGACGTTTGATTTCCGACTTAAGCGTTCCATAAAAATTGCCATTATCATAATTTTCTTCAAATTCTGCAAATTCATCATTTGCAATTTTTTGTTTGAACTGATCAATAGTCATAAAATAATAGTCTACACCATCTTTTTCACTTGGACGTATTGATCTAGTAGTAGCACTCACAGAAAAAGCAAAGTTCTCAAATCGTTGCAGTAAATGTTTTGCAATAGTTGTTTTACCTGCTCCTGATGGGGCACAGATAATAACAAGTTTTTCTTTTTGTTGTATGTTTGTTTCCATAAATATGTATTTCTTTTATGTAAAATAACATATTTATAAAGTATAGTCAAAAAGGCTTATATTTGCTATATTCTATTTATGAAAATTCTAGCAATAGAGACATCATGTGATGATACAGGGATAGCGATACTCGATGCGCGCAAGCGTGGAAAGAGTAGCCACTGTCTACATATGATGGCCAATGCCATACAATCCCAGCCCATACATACGAACTATGGTGGTGTATTCCCTATGATGGCAAAGCGCGAGCATGGCAAGAATATCGTCCCAGTATTTGAAAAAGCACTGAAAGATGCAGAAATATTCAAGGTAGGAAAACTTAAGCTGACTGAAAAGCAAAAAAAAGAAATTCAAAAAATTCTAGAAAGAGAAAATGATCTGGGAGAGGTATTTCTAAAGCACATAGAGAAAATCAAAAAGCCAAAGATAGATGCTATCGCTGTGACAGTAGGCCCAGGATTGGAACCTGCATTATGGGTAGGTATCAGCTTTGCGAAAGCATTGGCATTAGCATGGGATTTGCCTTTAATACCTGTGAATCATATGGAGGGACATATTCTTTCAATATTGATGACGGATGAGGGGAAAATACCAGAGATACAATTCCCTGCTCTTTCACTACTCGTATCTGGGGGACATACCGAGCTAGTCCTTATGAAAGATTTCGGTAAATACAAGGTAATAGGTCAGACACGTGATGATGCAGCAGGAGAAGCTTTTGATAAAGTGGCCCGAATGCTCGATCTGCCATACCCAGGTGGACCAGAGATTTCTAAGCTGGCAAAAAAATACAGAGAAGATACTAAAAGTTTTAGGACAAATCTTCCAGAGATAAAATTACCTCGCCCGATGATACATTCTGGGGATTTTGACTTTTCATTCTCTGGTTTAAAAACTGCAGTTTTATATATGATTCGTGATTTAGGAAAAATAAACGATGATCAAAAAATGGCTATTGCTTGCGAAGTTGAGGATTCGATAGTCGAGGTACTAACACACAAGACAATCAAGGCTATAGAAAAATACAAGATCCAGACTCTAATAGTGGGTGGCGGAGTATCTGCGAATACGCATCTTCAAAAATCTCTCAAAGAAAAAGTTAAAAAGACAAATCCAAATACTACTGTATACTTCCCTACAAAAAAACTTTCTACTGACAACGGCCTGATGATAGCAATCGCAGGATATTTCAATTATCTAAAAAAACCAATAAAAAAATCCCGTTCACTTTCACCTCTGAAAGCAAACGGGAATTTAGGGTTCTAAAAAAAGATCATGCTAGTAATCGTAAGAATTCCCATCATGAATGATTCTCACTGCTGGGTCACCATTTTTACGTTCCTTACAACTACCCACGATTTTTGCCTCAATATTAAAAAAGTTGGCCACTTTCATTACTCTTAAGGCGGCAACATCATCAGCACAATACACTTCAAAACGATGCCCCATGTTAAAATTTTTGAACATCTCTTTCCAAGTAGTGCCTGACTCCCTCTGAATCATTGAGAAAAATTCATTTTCAAACAAGTCTTCCTTAACAGCCATAATTCCATCGGGTAAGAATCTTTTTACCTTTGTCTGACCACCACCAGAGCAGTGGATCAAGCCCTGAATATCTCCAGATAATACATATTTCCAAAGTTCATTCATTAATGGTGCATATGTACGAGTAGGAGAAAGAACTAATTTACCCATTGGAATTTTAGGCCAACCGTTAATGGATAATTCATCGGTCAGATTATGAATTCCACAATAAACTAAATCGGGCTTATCGTGTAGATAAAAGGTTTCCGGATATTTTTCTCCAATTGCTTTGTTAAAAATATCATGCCTTGCAGATGTTAAACCATTGCTACCTATACCAGAATTGTATTCTGATTCATAAGTAGCCTTGCCTGAAGAACTTAATCCAACAATAATCGACCCCACTTTCATACTTGGTGTCAAAATTCTTTCTCTTTTCATCCTGGTTGTCATGGTACCATTCACAATAATTGTACGAGAAAGATCCTGAACATCAGCAGTTTCCCCACCAGCATAAATGATATTCATACCAAAATCATTCATTTTTTGGATTAGTACTTCTGTAGAATTAATTATTTCAGAAATAACTTCTCCTGGAATTAGGAATTTGTTTCGGTCGATCGTCTGAGTGTAGAGTATTGGTTCATCAGTCAAACCTACACAAAGTAAATCATCCAAATTCATAACTAATGCATCCTGGGCAATTCCTGCCCAAACAGACAGATCACCAGTTTCTCGCCAATAAGCGTAAGCTAGTGATGATTTGGTTCCGGCTCCGTCAGCATGTGATGAATTGCAATAATTTTCATCTCCACCAAAGTGATCTGGGAGAATTTTACAAAAAGCATTTGGGTAAATCCCCTTGTTCAGGTTTGCAATTGCATCGTGAACTTCATTTTTACTACTTGATACACCTCGTGCATCGTAGCGATCTTGTGTGTTGCTCATATGAGTTTATTAAATTGGGTTTTGATGGATATTAACACTAAAAAATAAAATTATCAATGTGTCAAAACTTCTTTTAAATAATACTTTAAAATGCTATATTTTATAGATGGAATACAAGGAACCAAATATTGATAAAAAACTATTACAACCATACAATCCGGCAGATACTGAGGATCGTATTTATGCTACTTGGACTGAAAGTGGATTT
>JBEBAY010000041.1:0-6226 GCA_041158645.1 Candidatus Parcubacteria bacterium
TTATGGAGGAGAGCTATCTCTATATGTAAAGAACAATACTGGGGGAATAGTGAAAGAAATAGTCTCAGGTAAAGATGGAAAATTTGAAATTGAATTACCGGGAGGTGATTATTCTATTGGTCATACAAAAGCAAAGAATGAGACTTACTCTGTTTCTGATGTAAAAGTAAAAGTAACAACTGGGTCATTCTCAAATACAAATATAAATGTGACAGTGATGAATCAATAGTCTAATTACAAAAAATACCCCACTTTTGGGGTATTTTTTGTAATTTGTATTTTTAGCCTTTTTTTACTATACTCTATATATATGTTAGACATTAAATTCATAAAAGAGAATAAGGAACTCATAGCTATGGCCGCTACTAAAAAGCGTATGAAGTTCGATGTTGAAGAACTAATAAAGGCTGATGAGAGTCGCCTAGAAATACTCTCAAGAGTAGAAGCTCTCCGCGGGGAACAGAATAAAATGAATACTACAATATCTATTGAGCGTGACGAGGCTGCTCGTACTCAGATGATAGAAGAGATGAAGATTGTAAAAGAAGAGCTTAAAACAAAAGAGGATGAACTTCGTGAGGTCATGGTGGCTTGGCAAAATCTAATGCTTGCTGTGCCCAATATCCCAGATATGTCTGTACCGGACGGAGAGAGTGATGAAGAAAATCAAGAAATAAAAACTTGGGGAGATAAACCCAATTTTGATTTCGAACCAAAAGATCATGTAGAGTTAATGACAAGTCTGAAAATGGTGGATTTCGAGCGTGGTGCAAAGGTTCACGGTTTTCGTGGGTATTTCCTACTCGGTGACGGTGCGTTACTTTCTTTTGCTATCTGGCAGTATGCTATGGAATTTTTCCGAAATAAAGGTTTTACTCCAATTATTCCTCCTGTTATCGTTCGAAAACAAAATCTATATGGCACAGGTCATCTGCCTGGCGATACAGAAGACTATTATATGACTCAAGATGGTGATGCACTGGCAGGCACTGCAGAAGTACCACTTATGGGATTTCATGCTGATGAAGTTTTGGATAGTAAAGATTTTCCAATCAAGTATCTTGGATTTTCTCCATGTTTTCGTCGTGAGGCTGGAAGTCACTCCAAGGATGTAAAGGGCCTGATCCGTGTACACGAATTCTATAAATTTGAACAAGTTATTTTATGTGAAGCTAGTCATGCGACTTCAGTAGCTTTGCATGATGAGATCAATAGAAACACAGAAGAGTTTATTGAATCTCTAGGTATCCCTTATCATACTGTGATTAACTGCGGTGGAGACCTAGGTCAAGGACAAGTAAAAAAATATGACATTGAGCTTTGGGTTCCAAAAGAAAACAAGTACCGAGAGATTTCATCTGCTTCATATTTCCATGATTTCCAAACTCGTCGTTTCAATATCCGATACAGAGACGAAGAAGGTAAAATGAAATATGCTCACTCACTCAATTGTACTGCCATACCGACACCACGCATACTCGTATCTATGATTGAAAATTTCCAGCAAGCTGATGGCTCTATAAAAGTTCCTGAAGTATTGCAGAAATATATAGGAAAAACTGTAATCTCAAAATAATATGTCAAAGACGCGTGACATACTATCATCTCCGCGTGTTGAAGAAATAAAACGCACAAAAAGAAATGCAAATATTCGCATTTCTATTTTGTGTTTTGTATTGACTGTCGTGTCTATTGTAGGATTGTCCTTTTTATCTAACTATAAAAAGATGACTATAAATGATGTGCAGGTTATAGGGACAAGGATCTTGGATGAGGATGAAATTGAGAATTTTGCAAATGAAAAAATGGCAGGCAAGTATGTCTATCTATTCAACAAGCGCAATTCTTTTATTTACCCACATGATGCTATCTACGAAGGTATAATAGAAAAGTTTACTCGAATAGAAAAACTTTCTTTGAATGTAAAAAATGTGAATACGCTGGAGATCATTATAAAAGAAAGATCTGGTTCTTATATGTGGTGCGGATCTAGGGTCCCTGAGGCTGTCGTCGACCAAGGAGAGAATTGTTATTTTGTAAATGATGATGGGTATATATTCGACAAGGCTCCTTATGTGTCTGGTAATCTTTATTTTAAATACTATATTCCACTCTCAGATAATAATGTCGTTCTGGGTAGTCAGATGATGAGCTCGGAGCAATTTAGATCATTTGTCCGATTAGTCGATACTATAAAAGAGGCACAGCTCGATCCTACATATATAGTATACGAAGAAGATGATACCGTATCTATTTATCTAAATCATAAAGAGGGTACGACAAATCCACGTATCATATTTAAAAAAGATGCAGACCTAGAAAAGGTTGGCGAAGATATTACCACCTCGATGTCTCAAAAAGAATTCAAGGATGAAATAAATGGAAAATATGATACACTCCTCTACATTGATATGAGATTTAATAATAAAGTTTTTTATAAGTTTCAATAAAAATTAAAATAGCTTATTTCAAAACGCACGAATATAAAGATTTTATAAATTAACTTCTCTCACGGGACACGCGTAAAAATTTGTTAATTTTTCTGCTCTGCTCGGCGCCAGTCGCGCCTGCGCAAGTTCCCGCTCAAGAATTAATTTAAAAATCTTTATAAAAACAATGAACAATTTTTGGGAAAAATTAAATAAACCATTCTTTGTACTAGCTCCGATGGCAGATGTCACGGATCCGGCTTTTCGCCGTATCATAGCAAAGTACGGCAAGCCCGATGTGACTTGGACAGAATTCGTATCTGCAGATGGACTGGCGCATCCAATAGCCCGAGAGAAATTGATGCGAGATTTAGAATACACCGAGGGGGAGCGCCCGATTGTCGCACAGCTTTTTTCTAGCCACCCAGAGCAGATGCGTACAGCTGCGCGTATAGTTGCAGAGCTCGGCTACGATGGTATCGATATCAATATGGGTTGTCCTGATAGATCTATAGAGAAGCAGGGTGCAGGTGCCGCTATAATGAAGACTCCGGAGATAGCAGGATTGATAATTCAAGCTGCCAAAGATGGAATAAAGGATGCAGGAAAAGACATCCCTTTGTCTGTAAAAACTCGCGTGGGATACAATCAGGTCCAGATTGATAGCTGGATCCCTTACATACTATCGCAAAATATCGCTACATTGACTGTACACGCTCGCACTCGCAAAGAGCTATCATCTGTACCTGCGAACTGGTCTTATGTGAAAAAGGTTGTAGACATTCGAAACAAAATGGGTGTAAAGACCAAGATTATAGGCAATGGTGATGTGCACAATGTGGAGCATGGTAGACAACTAGCAGAGGAGACTGGATGCGACGGTATTATGATCGGCCGAGCTATATTTGGTAATCCGTGGATGTTTGCTGATATTAAAAAAGGAGCTTCACAAAAATATTCTAGGCCCAATAAAATTAAGCAATTTTTTAGTAAATTATATTCTCGCTTTGTGCCATCTTACAAAGATAGATATTGGCTGGAGAATAAGATAGAGATTCCAGTACCAGAGAGACTGCGTGTACTAGTAGAACATACAAAACTATACGAGGAGCTACTGGGTGATATCAAAAGCTTTTCAATAATGAAAAAGCACTACAAGGCATATTGCAATGGATTCCCAGGTGCAAAAGAACTCCGTATGCAATTAATGGATTCTAGTAGTGCAGAAGAGGTAGAGAAAATAGTAAATGGATTTTTAAATAAATAAAAAAAGAACCGGGGGTAGCGGTTCTTTTTTGTTTAGATCTTTTTGATTATAAAATCAATGGCCCTCTGCATATTTTTTTCTTCTAGAAATACTTTACCTGGAGGTAATTTTATTATCAAACGATAATTGTCAGTCCAAGGTATGTGGAAAAATAAATGTTTTGTTTTTAATTTATTGTCATCGATGAATTTTGCAGTTAAAAATCCAAGTGAATTGCAAATAAAATTTTCTGCATCATTTGAAAATTCAATACACATATTCTTGTTTCGAAGTTCTTTCTTAAAAAAAACATTCAGATCGTGATTCGTATACATATACGAATCAGCGTCAGGTACGATCATTTCTTTTTGTGGACTGAATCCTAATGAGTCTGGATATTTTCCATTCATTATGTTTTCAAATCTGTTTTCTATTCTGATACCTTTTACTGAAGAAGAAAATCCTGTATTTATGATGGCATAAGGCTTTTCTCTTTCGATATATGGTTTCAACATGTTGAATGCACCGTAGTATTCGCAAGGTAAAATCAATCCTATTATTCGCCTAGTATAGGCTGATTCCTGGAATTGTTTTTTTGCATAAAGGATTAAGTCTTTGGTCGGATTGTACATATCCCCACCAAAAGGCTTGAAGGCTGTGATTATTATCGTTTTCATTTTAATGTATTTTATTTTAAAAATACTACGGTAGGTACCATATGTCAAATGAGATTTTTATAAGAATTTGGTATACTCTGTATATGTCTAAAAAAGAAGAATCAAATATTGCTCTATATACTAAATACCGCCCCGAGAATTTTGACGAGGTGATAGGTCAGGATCATATCGTGAATGCTATTCGTGGATCTATATCTGCCGGTAAAGTTTCCCATGCATATCTATTATCTGGCCCACGCGGCACAGGCAAGACTACCATCGCACGTATCATCGCCCGGGAGCTGGGTACAAGCGTAAATGATATATATGAGATGGATGCAGCATCAAATCGCAAGATTGAAGACGCTCGTGATATCCGTGAGAGTGTACGTACTATGCCATTTGATTCTAAATACAAAGTCTACATCCTCGACGAGGTGCATATGCTGACAAAAGAGGCGTGGAATGCACTACTGAAGACTATCGAGGAGCCACCTGAATATGTGGTATTTATCCTAGCTACTACAGAGCTCGCAAAAGTACCCGAGACAATTATTTCACGATGTCAGACTTTTACTTTTAAAAAGCCTACTGAAAAAATTCTCGCTGATATTGTGAATAGTACTGCAAAAAAGGAGGGCTACATTCTCGAGGCTGGTGGGGCAGAAGTCATCGCATTAATCTCCGATGGAGCATTTCGTGATGCACTATCTACATTACAAAAAGTCATCTCATTCTCGAATAGTAAAAAAATAAGTTTGGAAGAAATACTCACTGTGACTGGATCACCGGATATAACCCTCGTGGATGATTTTCTCCGTGCTATCGCGCACCGTGATATCGAGCGGGGGTATATGGCTATCAATGCAGTCTCTGCACAGAATAGTGATATGCATCTATATATGAAGATGGTCCTAGTAAAAATGCGCGCAGCATTGCTCCTACGCTATGCACCCAAGATGGCAGGAATAATCCCTATGTCAGAAAAAGATAAAACATTCCTAGGGGAGCTGGTCCTTGAAAAGCCAGAGCATATTTCATCTCGTGCACTATCAATACTACTAGAGGCGTATCAAATGTCCGGACACAGTAGTATCAAAGAGCTACCGCTAGAACTCGCACTCGTAAAAATTTTAAATATTGAAAAATAAAAAGGAATAGGAGTATTTCGCCCTACCGGCGCGGGTAATTTTCCGCCTTCGGCAAGGAAAAGTCTTTCGATTCCTAGAAGCAAATGAAGCAGTTCATTTGCTTCCCCTAACAAAAGAAAACCACGCCTTTGAGGGCGGGTTTTCTAATTTGCTAGGGGACTAGGAATCGAACCTAGATTAAAAGCTTCAAAGGCTTCTGTCCTACCGTTAGACGATCCCCTAATGTATAACATACGGATTCTACACTAAATTGACTTATTTTTCAATATCAGTTCGTTTATGATATAGTTTTCTTATGACTGAAATCAAACCCTGTGTGTACTGCACGCTACCAGAGATCAAGGATCGTACCATCGTCGAGAATGATTTGGCCTGGGCTTTTCCTACGAATATCCCTATCACAGAGGGGCATACACTCGTGTCCCCAAAGAGATGCGTGGCAAGGCTCGAGGATCTGACAAAAGAGGAAAGATTAGCGATTCTAGATCTCGCAGACACTATCATGCCTGCACTACGAAAGGCCTATGGAGTAGAGGGATTTAATTGTGTATGGAATCAAGAAAAACTTGCCGGACAATCTGTACCACATTTCCATCTGCACATAATCGGCCGTCGCGAAGGCGACACTGGACTCCTAGGATACGATCCGCGCAGTATGCTGTACCGCACTGGTGATCGTGAACCTACACCTGAAGAAGATCTAAAAATTACCCAAGATGCAATTAAGAATAATTTATAGAAAAT
>JBEBAY010000042.1:0-3935 GCA_041158645.1 Candidatus Parcubacteria bacterium
CTTTATCATCGGTACACCTGGACGTATCATGGACCTAGTAGATCGAAAAGAAATAAACCTCTCGACTGTGAACAATATAGTTCTCGATGAGGCTGATCGAATGCTAGACATGGGATTCGTAGATGACATGACAAAGATCCTACGTGCTATGCCTGAAGAAAAACAAGCCTTTCTATTCTCTGCTACTCTTCCAAAAGAAGTAGAAAAGCTAGTAGAGAGATTCACAAAGGATCCAGTACGTGTGATGGTAAAGACTCGCGATACATCAAAGAATGTAGAGCAAGACATCGTCCGCATATCACGTGGTACTGAAAAGATGGATGTCCTAGAAGATCTCCTTTCTACAGCAGAATTCGACAAAGTTATAATCTTTGCCGAGATGAAGCATACAGTAGAAAAGATTTCAGTGGAGTTGATAAAGCGCGGTTTCCGTGCAGGATCTATCCATGGCGACAAGCGTCACAACGAGAGACAGAGAACACTGACACAATTTAAAGACGGAACTCTTAGTATTCTCGTAGCGACAGACGTCGCAGCTCGTGGACTTGATATCCCAAATGTATCTCACGTGATCAACTTTGAAATCCCTCAGACTTACGATACCTACGTACACCGCATCGGCCGTACAGGTCGCGCAAGTGCAAAGGGAACAGCTCTGACGTTCGTCACTGGTTAAAATCAAACTAGACCTAAAATAAAAACAGTCCCAGGCCCGGCCTGGGACTATTTTTATTTGCACACTAGATACTTTTATTTTATAATTTGTTTGTAATGAAAAACATATTGCAACTTGCAATAGTGTTTGTATTCATAACTATTTTTAATATAGGAATCTTTCCTAGTATTGTTTCTGCTGATACTGAAATCTTTGGACACATAGAACAGGACGATATATGGACTGCAGAAGGCAGTCCATATATCGTCCATGGTGATGTATATGTAGATTCAGGTGTTCGCCTGTCTGTTGATGAAGGTGTAATAGTTAAATTTGATACGGGATCTAGTTTGATGGTTTTGGGTAGTCTTGAATTATTGGGTACATCATCAGATAAAATTTATCTGACTTCTATTTCTGATGATAGTGTCGGAGGTGATACAAACCTAGACGAAGATGCGACTATCCCAAATGTTGGAGATTGGAGATTTATACTGTTTGATGTAGGTTCAGTATCAGGTATTTTAAATAATGTGGTTTCTAGATATTCGGACGATGGTCTGGTTATTTTTGATGCATATCTGAGTATAGAAAATTTTGATTCTGATAAGAATGTATATTTTTTTAATTCCAATGATAGTGTCATATCAGGGTTGACTGCATCTAATATTTATTTTTTTGACAATAGTGGTGCGACTATTTCAAATAGCTTTATTCATAATTCCAATGATGGGCAGGCTGTATCTTTATATGAAAATAGCAATGTGGATATATCAAACACAGAAATTCGTTGCTCTTCTTCATGTGACAATGTTATAGGAATATATGATTCATCTGTACTTTCTATCTGTGACTCGGATATACACAGTGATTCCGAGGGTATTTTCTCTTTCGATTCAATGTTGAATATTGATAATGCAAATATAGATAATTATGAAAATGGTATATCTCTGTACGATTCATCTTTGTCACTTTCTAATTCTATTATTATAAATTCACAGAGTTTTGCCCTTGGTGTATATAATTATTCTTCAAAGAGTATTAGTATCTTAAACAATGAAATAAAGAATAATAGGATAGGAGTTGCTTCTTATGGAGAAGTATTTTCAATGCACAATAATAGTATACATACCAATACTGCAGGTGTTATTAACTATGCTACGTATATGGGTGATTTGGATATGAATTCCAATTGGTGGGGTAGTAAAACTGGTCCATATCACGAGACTTTAAATATCTATGGCTTGGGTAATAGCGCAAGTGATGGTGTGTCATATTATCCTTGGTTGCCTTATGATCCTCTCAATAGTGAGATGTCCAATGTACTATTCATCCCAGGATTTCAAGGTAGTAGAATGTATAGACAAAAGTCACTGCCGATAATAGGGGCGATAGAAGATAAATTATGGGAACCGAATACAAATTCAGATATCACGGATATGATGATGGATAATTTTGGTGTGAGCTTGAATGAAAGTATTTATACTCGAGACATTGTAGATAAAAAGAGCGCATTATTATTTAGTAGTGATATTATCTATGAATCTTTTATGTCTGATATGGATGATTTAGTCAGCTCCTACGCAATGTCCGCATGGGCAACTGCACCTTACGATTGGCGATATGATCCGATGTACGTAGTAGATCATGGTAGCGTGGATGCAGATGGAAATATTTTTTATGAAAATAATTTACTCGATACAGAGGATTCATATATTGTAAAAAAGGTAGGGGAATTGATCTCGAATTCAAAGAGTGGTCGAGTCACATTGGTGGCACATTCAAATGGAGGACTTGTTTTAAAAGCTTTGATGATAAAGCTCGAGCAGATGAAGACGGACAGCAAGAATGATTACATAGATTATATAGACAAGGTAGTAATGGTCGCTACACCTCAAGTGGGTACACCAAAGGCTGTGGCATCGATACTGCATGGATATGATCAGGAATTATATGCTGGTGTGATATTAAAGCAATCAGTAGCTCGCAATTTTGGCCTCAGGCTACCCGGAGCCTACAGCTTACTCCCGACTTCAAAGTATTTCTATAATGTAGTAGATTCTCCGATTGTATTTGACCAGAGTTTAAATAAAATTAATAATTTCTATAAAATTTTTGGAGAAAAAATATCAAATTATGAAGATTTTAAAGATTTCTTACTAGCCAAAAAGAAAGACCGAACTACACCTACCATTTCAAATCTAGAAGCTCCAGCTATCTTGTTCCCAGGGATTTTTAATGATTCTGTGGATATTCACGAGCAGTTGGATAATTATACTTTCCCAAGTAAAACAAAAGTCTATCAGCTGGCAGGCTGGGGTTTGCCTACATTAAAAGCTGTCAGATATTTTACAAGGAATGATTGTATACCTGTAACAATTTTTGGTAAGAAATGTAAATTGCAATACAACCTAGATGTTGAACCCGTGTTTACTGATGATGGAGATGAGACTGTTGTTACTCCTAGCGCGAATTTTATAAATAATGCAAATAGTTATTATCTCAATTTATTTAAATATAATGGCGATTTGAATTTAAAAGATGAAGTTGCTTTTGATCATGCACGAGTTTTTGATATTTTGTATACAAGAGAGTGGATCAAAAATATATTAAAAAAGAGTAATGTATTACCAAGTTATATTACAAAATCAAAACCTACAGAAAAGAAAAATCTTGTCCTCTATATTCATACAACTCCTGGGGTAGATAAAAATGTGTCTGTGACAGATAAGGATGGGAATAAGATGGGTGTAAAATTGGGTATACCATCAGATCCCGAAACTGCAGATTTTATACCATATATTCAAAGCATTACTGGAGGATATTATTCTCGAATGGGTAGTAATCATTATATATATCTGAGCTATTCGGGGTCCGAAAGCTACAAGGTCGACATACTGCCTACAGAAAATACAGGGAGCAATACTAGTTCTGGTAGTGTGATCATCCGTCAGGATGTAGTGAATGGAGACGTGATAGAGAGCTCTGTGACTGTACCTAGTATCCCTATATCAGATGGCACTACTGTGTCTACAGAGACCGGTTCAGGGGGTATGATAGGTGAAGTCGTGGTAGATGATGAGGGTGATGGTGTGGTGGATCATACTGTGCCATCAATACCTACAGAGGATCCTTTATCTCCAGTCCAAGAAGGCGACAATATCAATTTAGAAATAATTGAAGAAGTCCCAATTCATAAAATTTCAGGTTCATACTCGAGCCCTCAATTAAAAATGGATAATTCAGATAAATTAGAAACAGAAATAAATATAGATAATAG
>JBEBAY010000043.1:0-2630 GCA_041158645.1 Candidatus Parcubacteria bacterium
ATACAGATTCTGGGTATAGACTCACTACCAAAAGAGGAGCAGGAGGAAGTGTATATGCAATTCGGTGCGATTATATATATGGAGGTAATGACTCGAGCTATGGACATACTGTCCGAAGACGATCAAAATATTCTCGATAAATTAATCAAAGAGAATCCAGACCCTGAAGTAATGTTTACATTTCTAGCAGAAAAAATCCCAAACATAGACGAGATAGTACGGGAAGAAGCAGAAAAAGTACACAAAGAAGCAGGTGATCTGATGAGTAAAGTAGGTCAATAATATAAAAAGAAAAACGCCTTTGGCGTTTTTCTTTTGTTCTGTATAATAGAACCAATGGATTATCTAAATACACTAAATGAAAAGCAAAAAGAAGCGGTCCTTCAGACAGAAGGACCGCTTCTGATTGTGGCAGGTGCAGGTGCAGGCAAAACAAAAACTCTGACACATAGAATAGTACATATAGTACACGGAGGAGTAAGACCAGAAAATATATTGGCAGTTACTTTTACAAACAAGGCAGCAAAAGAAATGCGAGAGAGGGTGATAAATCTTCTTTCACAGAGGGGGAATGGCGCCCCAATCAGTGGACACACTAGTTATCCATTTGTTTCTACTTTTCACGCACTCGGAGTACGTATTATAAAAGAAAATGCACATCTACTAGGTTTAACAAAACATTTTGTCATAGCAGATGATGATGACTGCATGAAGATAATAAAAGAATCATTGAAGGCTCGTGACATAGACCCAAAACAACATGAACCCAGGAAGATAAAGAGTATCATTTCCCGAGCAAAGGGTGATTTTATCAATCTAGATAAATTTGCAAATGAAGTGAAATCCGGATTCGAGAGTGTGGTCGCTACCATCTGGCGCGATTACGAACGCACGCTCAAGGCAGAAAAAGCTTTGGATTTCGATGATCTACTAATCGAGACTGTGATGATACTGAAAAAATATCCTGAAGTAAAACTCCACTATCAAAATCAATGGCAGTACATCCATGTAGATGAATATCAGGATACCAATGAAGTGCAGTACGAGATGGTAAAGCTACTCGTAGGACCGAGGGAGAATATCTGCGTAGTGGGTGATACCGATCAGAATATATACAGTTGGCGTGGAGCAAACATTAAAAATATGCTTCATTTTGAAAAAGATTATCCGAATACCAAGATTGTGATGCTCGAGCAAAATTATCGCTCTACAAAAAATATCATCGAGGCAGCAAACAATGTGATAAATAAAAATATTTTTCGCGTACCCAAAACTTTATTTACAGAAAAAGAAACGGGAGAGGACATCACTATCTATGAGGCTTTTGATGAGATATACGAGGGGCAATATGTAGCCAATCAGATTCATGAATTGCTCCGTGAAAATGCACCCGAAGATATAGCAATATTGTATCGTGCGAACTTTCAATCACGAGTGCTAGAGGAGGCAATGCTATCCAAAAATATTCCATACCAAGTCCTCGGCACAAAATTCTTTGATAGAAAGGAGATCAAAGACGTATTATCATACCTGCGCGCAGCGTTGAATCGTGACAGCCTATCAGATATCAAGAGGGTGATCAACACTCCAGCCCGAGGAATAGGCAAGGTCACGCTAGTAAAACTATTTTCTGGTGGATTAAATGATCTTCCTGCGAGTATGCAGATGAAGATTAGTAATTTCTACAACCTACTCGACGATATTCATGAATTTGCGATGGTGAACAAGCCTAGCGACATAATCAAATTCATAATTGAGCGTAGTGGATTAGAAGAAGAATTGAAAAAGGGAACAGCTGACGACCTAGAACGATTAGAAAATATGAAAGAGCTAGTAACACTAGCTGTACGATATGATGGATTTGAAATAGAGGAAGGTATCGACAAGATATTAGAAGACGCGGCATTATCTAGCGATCAAGACAGTCTAATAAACAAACCAAAACCAGGCGGAGTGCGCCTGATGACAGTGCACGCATCCAAAGGCCTTGAGTTCAAATATGTATTCATCACGGGACTCGAGAAAGATTTATTTCCGCACTCTCGTATTGGTGGTGGTAAAAAGGAGGACAGTGAAGAAGAGCGCAGACTATTCTATGTGGCGCTCACTCGTGCCGAGAAGAAATTATATCTTTGCTATGCATCACTACGTACGATATATGGAATGAAGCAAGTAAACAGTCCGAGTGAATTTTTAGAAGACATCCCATCGCACCTAGTGGATCACGAGAGAGGTGGCGGTAATGGTGAAAAAATAGTATACATATAATATGATTCATAAAGCTAAAAAATCACTAGGGCAGAATTTCCTCAAGAGCAAGCCGGCATTGGCTATGATGATTAGTGCTGGTGCTGTGGTAAATACAGATACTATAGTAGAGATCGGCCCGGGGAAGGGAGCTCTAACTGAAAAACTTCTTGAGAATGCAGGCCATGTCATCGCCATAGAAAAAGACCGTGACCTAGTAGATTTTTTGAAAGAAAAATTTGAGAAAGAGATAGAAGATGGCAGGTTTGAATTAGTGCAGGGGGACTGCCTAGAGTGGAATCCGAGCACGCTAAAAGCAAAAAACTATAAGCTAATAGCAAATATCCCATACAATATCACAGGGGCAATATTAAAAAAATTCC
>JBEBAY010000044.1:0-2552 GCA_041158645.1 Candidatus Parcubacteria bacterium
ACCTACAACACCATCAAAGCGTCATCAGACTACTGTCTCATACCGCAATGTTCTTACAACAAGTACACCTGAAAAATCTTTGACTCATGGTTTCAAGCGTTCAGTTGGACGCAATCACCAGGGTCGCATCACTACTCGCCACAAGGGGGGTGGTCACAAGCGCCTATATCGTGAAGTTGACTTTATGTACAACAAGCATGATATCCCAGCAAAGATAACTTCTATAGAATACGATCCAAACAGAAATGCATTTATCGGTCTTGCAGTATATGCTGACGGAGAAAAGCGTTATGTAGTGGTTCCAAAGTCTGTAAAAGCAGGGGACAAGTTCATGGTTTCTGAAAAAGCTCCACTTACAGTTGCAAACCGAGTTCCTCTAAAGTTTATCCCAGTTGGTACATTTGTATACAACATCGAGATAAAGCCAGGTAACGGTGGAAAACTAGTACGTGCAGCAGGAGTATTCGGACAAGTAGTTGCAAACGATGATGGTTTTACAAACATCAAGATGCCATCTACAGAAGTTCGAAAAGTTTCAGAAAACTGTTGGGCATGTATCGGCGAAGTTTCAAATGGAGAATTCCATCTTCAGAATTTTGGTAAAGCTGGACGTTCACGCTGGAAGGGTATCCGCCCAACAGTACGTGGAAGTGCCATGAACCCTGTAGACCACCCATACGGAGGAGGTGAAGGAGCTCAAGGACGAGGTCTACGCCGTGCCAAGACTATGTGGGGAAAGCCATCTGGAAAGGGCCAGAAGACTCGTACACCAAAGAAATATTCAAATATGCACATTGTCTCACGACGACGTGTCGGTAAAGCAAAGAAATAGTCTATCCTATTTTAAATCTCTATCACAAAAAGCACCCATTGGGTGCTTTTTTGTATCTATTTAATATAAAAAAATCCCTACGAATGAATCGTAAGGGATTTTTTGTTTTTTTTGAATGTGCTAATTAGACCCGATTGCTGTGTTTGGGAAGTTTCTGTTATACCAGCTTTTTGGATCAATAAAGAAATTTGTCAGAATCTCAAAATCGTTCGGTTTTATTATTTCTTTTTTGATACAAATAATTAAAACTTCATCGATAGTCAGAGCGTGAACTAGTGGAATCTGTTTTTCTTTGGCCTTTTCTCCTTGATTATCAAGGTTGTTGTAAGTGAGGATTGATGATCCCATAACTACATTTGCCTCGAGTCTCCGGATAAGATCTATTTCTTTTACCATATTCCCATTGGCATAAATTAAATCTTCTACAATTAGAGCTTTTTTATTTCTCACATCGTGGGGCTCATGCATAAAATTGTCATCTCCAGAATTTCCTGAATATGTCTGACCACTCTTTATTCTTGTGAATGGCTTGTCATACTTTTCTGCAATCATTTTTCCGATTTGTATTCCAGCCACACTTATACCAACAATAAAATCAAAAATAAAACCACGTTCATTTATCTCGTGGTCGATTTTACTTGTTAGGATTTCATTGGTCAGTGAACAAATTTCGGGATGATCTACAATTTTAGCAAAATTGGTGTACATCGGACTCTTAATTTTAGGATGTTCTTCTTGATCTTGCTCATCGGGTCTGAATTTGATAATTCCATTTTCTAAAAGTAATTCTACTAGTTTTTCTTTTCTTTTCATTTATTTTTTTTATATGGGTTTTGTTCTATAGTATCAGCTAGCCACCCAAAGTCCAAATCCGTGTATTGACTAAAGCTATATATCTGGTAATGTATAAAAAACCCTTAAATATATAGGAATATGAGTGAATTAAATTTAGATCTTACGATTCCCAAGAATCGTATCTGTGTAGCGTTAGACGTTAACACATTGGATGAAGTTGAGCATTATGTAAAAATACTTGCTCCTTATGTTGGAATGTTCAAAATTGGTTTTGAATTAATCCACACTGTTGGTGGTCCTCAATCAATAAATGCTGTTAAAGATTCCGGAGGAGAAGTTTTTTACGATCCCAAACTTCATGACATTATTGAGACTATGAAAAAAGCTGCCGCTGGAATTTGCAAGCAGGGAGTGAAAATTTTTAACTTGCATGCATCAGCAGGTGTAGCTGCAATGCGAGCAGTAAGAGAAGTTTCTTGTGATACAATAGTTGCCGGAGTTACCGTTCTTACCTCAATGACTGATGAAGATTCAAAGCATGTTTATGGTGATACCGTAAAAGAGACAGTATCATTATTTGCTGCAGATGTTGCTCATTCCGGATTGCAAGCATTAATTTGCTCTGCATCAGAAGCTTCACTTGTGAAAGGTACTGTTGTTACAAACAAGCTACTAACCATCACTCCAGGTATTCGTCCTCTTTGGGCAGCACCAAATGATCAGAATCCTGATCGTATTATGACTCCATACAAAGCCATAATGGGTAGTAGTGATATTTTGGTAATTGGTAGGCCAATACTCCAACCACCTGCTGAGATTGGTGATTGCGTAGAAGCTGCAAAATTAATCCTCGAAGAAGTAACAAGAGCTTTAAACGAAAAGGTTAATCAATCTATTCATTAAAACAGTTTGCCAAACAAAAAAG
>JBEBAY010000045.1:0-4544 GCA_041158645.1 Candidatus Parcubacteria bacterium
CTAATGCCCCACCATTTTTTACTATGATACCAGATCTAGATGCTCTACTCATTCCTGACATAAAAGCTATCGGAGTAGCTAGTATCAGTGGACATGGAGTAGCGACTACCAAAACTGCGAGCATCCGAAGAGGCCCACCAAAATAATAAGCGAGTCCTGCCATTATAATAGTAAAAATTGTAAAGTACACACTATACTGATCGGCCATACGCACAAATGGGGCCTTGTTCTCTTCAGCCTGGCGAACCATATTGATTATAGTCTGGAGCCTGGATCCGGATAATTCTTTTGTGACACATATCTCCAGTGCAGAGTCTGTATTTTTTGTACCAGCCAAAACTACACTGCCTACCTCCTTTTTTGAAGGTATAGATTCTCCTGTCATCACAGATTCATCTACATATGACTCCCCTCCCTCTACTACTCCATCAGCAGATACAATCTCCCCAGCTTTTACGATGATGTGATCATTTATCTTTATCTCTGAACTATCTACATCGATTACTCCAGATTCTTTTTTTATGTGAGTCTTTTGAGGTATCAAATTTAAAAGCATAGACAATTCTCTCCTTGCTCGAGACATTGCATATGATTCTAGTGCCTCACCACCAGATAGCATCAACAATACAATCACACCAGGTAGGTACTCACCAAAGACTAGAGATGTCAGCAATGCTAGTCCCGCTACTAGGTCTACTCCAAAATTGCGACGCCAAATATTTGAGATTATCTCATACCAAAGTGGTATGGAAAAAATACAGAGTATTCCTAAAGATATCTGTTCTGCATATAAATCAATTTTAAAAATATAAGAAATAAAAACGAGAACCAGAGCCCCCAATGCGACAAAAGGAGTCAATTGTCGAACTTTAGAAATAATGTTTGTTATCATACAGGCATTATAGCACAACTAGTTTTTCCGCTTAAAAACCCATATAAAAATGAGAATATAAGAGACTATTAGTAATAGTAGTGAGAATTTGTAGATAGTAATACTCGCAAATGGTAACGAGGCGAATACCTGTATAACTTTTAAAATATAAGAAAGTATTATATTTGAAATACTACCAAACAAAGAAGATATCCCAATACCCACAAATCCAGACAAACCAGAGATAAAGGAGAACAACATAGCCATTGGAATAAAAGGTAGTATCAATACATTGGCGGGAAAAGAAACAAAAGACAATACCCCGCTGGTATACAGCAGTAGCGGTAGTACAGCAATCTGCGCAGCGATAGTAGTAGCGGATATCTCTCGTATACCAAATCGTGCAGGAATCCAAAGCACCCAAGATACTACCCTAGGTGTAATGTGCAAAATTCCAAACGTAGCGACAAATGAAAGCTGAAAAGAAATATCAGTGACCACTCGCGGATCATATGCAAACATACAAAGACCCGCTATTACTAGAGCTCGGCTAGCATCATAATTTCTGCCCGAGATCCTGCCAAATAGTGCGATAATAGCCATCACCCCAGCTCGGACAGCAGATGCCCCAGATCCAGCCATAACAACAAATAAAATTATAATAAAAATCCCCAAGCCCAAAGACAATCCCATAGAAAAAATAAGACTGAAAACTTTCACGACTGAATTTGCGACGATAGTCACATTGTACCCAGATAGTGCGACGATATGTATAGTGCCAGTAGTCACAAAATCATTGCGAATCTTTTCACTAAAATTCCCTTTTACTCCCAGGATCAGTCCATTAGCCAAATCGCTATTAGGGTGACCAATTGCAAGATTAATATTTTCTATAAAATTATTTTTTAATTTAAATAAATATTTTTTAATAGAACTACCATTGTCGTGGGAGATTATCTGTATATCCGAATACTGTACAATATAATAAATATCTCTGTTAGATAAATATCTTTCATAGTTAAATTCTTTACCTGTATCTGTAGTAAAATTTTCTGGAGTCTCCAGTTTTCCTTTTACATAAATTTCATCACCATACTCTACCTGAGTATCAAGATTAGCAACTACTAGAATATTAATATCAGTATTGCCAGGGTTTACAATCAGTCTCTGATTATTGACTCTTACATCTGGCTGATCTACAACGACACCATGGAACGATACGGCCTTCCCTAAATTATCAAAATACCCACTCGGAGGAGTAGGTATAGAATATAAAAACCGCACGAGTGCTATAGATAAAAGTATTATTACAATTATTATTTCACGAGTTCGCATGTTCCTGTGCTAGAAAAACTTGTAGCTATTTCATCAGCTCGTTCATTGTAGATATGGCCACTGTGACCTTTTACTTTTTCCCAGGATAGCTTGCCCTGATATCCACGTACGAGGCCTATTAATTCTTGCCATAGATCCTGATTTAGTACTGGCTTCTTATTGGCAGTTTTCCATCCATTACGCTCCCAATTGGCTACCCATGAATTCACCCCACCTAAGACATAGGCTGAATCAGCGCAAATATTTACTTCAGGGAAGCTTTTCAGGCTAGATAAATAGTGTAGTGTCTCTATCACACCTTTCAATTCCATTCGGTTGTTTGTAGTAGCTTTTTCATACCCCCCTAGCTCATATACGATTTTATCCCCTTCTACCATTACAGCACCATATCCCCCAGGGCCAGGATTACCTAGTGAAGATCCGTCTGTATATACATCAATTTTTTTCATACTAGTATTTTAACAAAAAAAGCAGAGGTGCGATACCTCTGCTTTTAAATGACATTTAGTCATTAATATTATTGTTTTTTAAGGTAAAACAATTGAAAAAGAAATTTGAAACTATTTGATATATTATTAAGAGCATTAACAATATAATTTTCGATGCTATACCTTAATTTATAAGGTAGTAGTGGATACAATATCGATAAAATAAATATACATAAATTTAAATAAACTAATACATACTGGTCAGCAAAATAGAATATACATGTAACTAATGAAAATCTGAAGCATCTATAATAAAAACTTTCTTCATAATCTTCATTTGTTTGATTGCACCTAGTACCATTAAGTTTTCCAAGTAATGAGATAACCAAAAAAAATGAGAATAAGAATACAAAGAATAAAATATACTGACCATTGTAAGCAAAGAGAATCTCTAGGCTTACTCCTGAAACATAGAAAGATATTTTAGTATTCTCAAATTCCTCAACAGATCGTAGAAAAATACTACAAATAAGAATAATCCAAAATAAAACAACAGGCGAATTCCACTCATTAGAAGTATACGGAACTGAAATTGCTTCTGTTTGATTTGTTTTTCTGTTCAATCGATAAAAAAAGTACGACGTCTTTGTTGTGGTGATAGTCACCCAAGGAAATCCATTAATTTTTTCAATCGGAGTAATCTTCTTGAAGTCCAAAGGTACGCTGGTACCCCAACCACCATTACTCAAAGGAATCAAACCAATATTACTAAAGCAACTTAAGGCATCTTGGTCAGTAATATATGGAGTTTTTGTTATGTCCATATATACATATTTCTTTAGTGTTTTGCTGACTACATAGCACTCTCTTACATTTTTAAATTCAGGACAAAGAGATGAATCACTTTGCACCTCAAGAGTGAATCGAATTAAATTTCCTTTTACTCTTCTTTGGTCAATAACTTTTGAATGAACCTCTACATTTGAGGAATAGACATTGTTGCTCAGTGTCGTTACCATAACGACAAAGAATAGAAAAAGCTTGTTTTTCATTTTTTGGTATTTAGTTTTATTTTTGTAAACTATATAACTAATATTATACAATGTCAACAATGCGCAGACGGAGCTCTGTGCGCCCTGCAAAGAAGCTTTTTTCAAAGGTAGCTAAGAGATTTATTCTATCCCCCTCATTTAATTTAAAAGTCTCACGAGTCTTAAAGAATGCAATGGCTTTAACTGCTCTTTTTCTAGAATCAAGGAATACTAATTCAAGATGATTTTTCTCTTTTCCAAATTCTTTCAATGCAGCGATTTGAACATTCTCAAATTTAAATATTGGTTTTGGGTTCCCCATTCCAAATGGAGCCATCTTTTCAATGACTTTATAATTATCATTATTTACATCATCAAGATTGATGGATGCATCTATCATATAAGTACTATTATTTTCTTCTACATCTTCTATTCTATTTGAAAGAATATTCGAGTGCACAACATTGAGTCGTTCTTCTAGAAAGTGCACCTCGGAGTGAGACACAGCAAATCCACCAGCACCCACATGACCACCATATTCAAGTAAGCTATTCTCTGGTAGACCAGTCATCAGTTCTACTACATTGACTGTGCCCCATGTACGACAAGATCCACGAATAGTATCACTGCCCTCTTGACCCCAGACAAAGACTGGCTTCTTGTACTCTTCAGCAATTTTAGATGCTACTAACCCCAACACACCCACGCGCCAGTCTGGATTACCGATCACTATTATATTTTTTTCTTCCCGCGCAGCCATCTTATGCTTCACATCTTTCATGATGTGTGCAACTATTGTTTTTCTCTCAGTATTTATTTTATCTAGATGAGCTGCGAGAGTTTTCGCTTGAGCGAGATCTGTAGTCGATAGCAATTCAA
>JBEBAY010000046.1:0-3486 GCA_041158645.1 Candidatus Parcubacteria bacterium
AACATTAAAGAAGCATCTGAACTATTAGGAGTCACCCCATTGACTCTGCGCAACTGGGACAAGAGCGGCAAATTGTCGGCCCGCAGACATCCGATCAGCAACTATCGAGTGTACCTGAGGGAAGATATCGACAAGCTGATAAATAGGATGGAATCCGGTGAGAAGCCTACCCCCCGCCCAATGAAAGCCAAAAAGGAGGTGGTAGAGGACAAGCCAAAAATGTTCAAACTTAAAGTGCTCCACCTGAGAGATTAAAATACAAAAGAGCGAGGCCATCGGCCTCGCTCTTTTGTATTTTAATCTCTCTTTTTTTACTCGTATTTTGATGTGAATGGATTCCTCTTTGATATCCCCTTTACCATCTTTTTGACACTGCGTGCACCTCTACGGTAGAGACTTTCATTTTTATCTTTCTGATAAGTCATAGACCTTTGCACATCCTCCTTTGCATCATCGATCGCACTGTACAGATCCTCCTTTTCAGATGAAGAGAAGAACTTTTTCCCTGCAGTTCTGATGTCGAATTCTGCCTTAAAAAATTCTCCATTCTTGTGGTGGTGTGTAGTCTTGCCCACCTCTACGTAAACAATAGCACTGTCATCCTTGATAAATTTTTCGAGAGACTCGACGCGCTTTGTGACATAGTCACGGATGGCATCGGTCAACTCCATTTGTGTGCCCTTTATATTGATATTCATACCTACATTATACCACCCTGTTTTCCATCTGTTAATCCAGTGTCGAGAGTATTTTGTGGGGGCTCTGATGGCCGGAAATTATGCGGATCTTACCTACGGGAATAGACAGCTCGAGGGCTACGAGCTCGCGAACCCGAGTATTGGCCATATTGCGCTCTGCAGGCTCACGTACAGAAATAGTGTAGTGATCCTCTCGATCACGTACCACTACCTCCCTCTTGGCACCTGCCACAACTGCTACCTTTATATACATACAACTATTCTGCACTATATTGACGACAAAGACAAATAGTGTAAAATAGAAAAAACCCTGCAAATTATGAAAAAGTTAAAAACACCACTTGAGGCTACTATCTATCCAGAGTACACTGGAAATGACATTTTTTTTAAAACCCTGCAAACAAAACAAGAGATCGATTTTGCTCACAATCTAATACTCCTATCTAGGAAGAATGGAAATAGTTGGCTCGAAAGAATCACCTCCCACTCTTACTTTAATGATTGTATTAGTCACGGTGCAAAATTTGAAGATTCTCATTTTTTATGTTTTGATAAATTAGAAAAAGTAGGTTATTTAGAAAATATTGAAGGCTGCAATGTTTACAATATTACTGAAAAATTTATGATTGAAGCTCCGATTGTAAAACACGAGCACCCGAGTGCACACTAAAGAAAAGAGCCGTTACATTATATGTAACGGCTCTTTATTCTTATTTGCCTTCTTTTGATTTAATCTCTTTTACTTCTTGCTCTATTTTGTTTAAGTGTAGCTCTATATGCTCGAGCATATCCTCCTCTATCTCCTCGGCCATCTCTACCTCTTCTTCTGTCTTTTCAGTTAATTTCTTTTGTCTTCTCAATCCCGACATTATTATCATATCCCCTACGAACATAGATACCAGTAGCCCTGTGAGTAGTAGTCCAGCAGTAGACCATACAGCAGACACTATAGGATGAAATATAAATGCCCATATACTACTACCGCTCCCCTCTATCAGATCAGCTGTGTGCCATATACCCCTCCAGAGCAAGACAAGAAAACAGCTAGCGAGAATAGAGTACATTATTGGGTACTTTGAAAGATGCCCTCGGATAACATCCTCTAACTTATCAAAATAATTAAAAACTCTCTTGTATAGACTCATATAAAGGTATTATAACATAGATATACAATAAGATTGAAACATCAAAAATCTTTTATTCTTTTAATATAAGTATTATAATGAACTTATTAGTATAATATTTAATTAAAAAAATATGACAATAGTCTATGGAGTGGACACAGAAAAACCAGTGAATCCCGAGGACGTACGAGATGCAATAATTGAATGCTTTGTACTAGCACACAGCGAGGCCCTAGCAGACCTGCGCAGCTACAATGAGGATCTGGATGATGCATCTTTTGATAAAATTAAAAATCTGAGCGTCACTCAGATGATACGAAATTATTTCAATGAGACTGGTGGAGATTTTGATAAACCTGAAAAAGAATCAATCTTGAAAGTTATGGAAAAGCTAAAAGAATTCGCCAAAAATTTTAGAGACCCTAGTATTGCCGAGAAGCATTTTCAGGAAATAATGATACTGGTGGGTAAATTGCAGTAGGGTCACGTGAGCCACAATAATTAGAGACCGCGAGTACGCTTATCGCCGATTACATCGGCAGGTACTTTTCGCTCTGGTAAACCAGAGAACGAAAAGTCTTTCGATTCCCTGACGCAAGCAAAGCAGTTTGCTTGCTTAGGGTCACAAATAAAAAACACCCTCTTTCGAGAGGTTTTTTATTTGTGACCCTACAGGGAATCGAACCCTGATTACCGCCTTGAGAAGGCGATGTCCTAACCGTTAGACGATAGGGCCAAGTGAATAGATAATAGCATATAAATTTAAAGTTGTAAAAACAAAAAAAGAGTCCTGAAATAATATCAGGACTCCAATTAAATTTAAAAACAAATTACAACAGATTAGCCATATCAGCAAGTTCAGATCGCTCACCTTTTACAAGTCTGATATGAGCACATCTTTTATGATTACGAATTTTAACAATAGTATGGCTTAATCCATTTGACCATTTATCTAAATTCTTCAAATCTATCTGATGGATGTCTCCTATCAAGATTATCTTAGTACCCTCGCCGGCTCTACTAATAATAGTTTTTATATCATGCGAAGTTAGATTTTGAGCTTCATCTATGATAAAAATTACATTATTGATACTCCTACCTCTAATATAGTTCAATATTTCAACTTTGAATACCTCATTAAGAATAGCCTTATCTATAGCCTCAGAATTTCTAGCTGATACATCTTTTAAACATTCGATGTTGTCATTCATACCTCCCATATAAGGATCCACCTTATTCTTTGCATCGCCCGGAAGAAAACCAAGGTCCTTATCTCCAACAGACACAATTTTACGTGAATAATATATCTTTTTGTAGAAACCAGTAGGTCTATCAGGATTTTTTTCTATATTCTTCTTGGTCTTAATTTGCTCAAAAGCAGAAGCAAGAGAAAGTAGGGTTTTACCCGTACCAGCACTGCCCTGAATAGTAACCAATTGTATTTCAGGATTCAGTAATGCCTCCATGGCAAACGCCTGTTCTGCATTTTTTGGTTTAATACTAAAGGCAAACATGCCATCCTTTTTTATGAAGTAAACACAACCATTAAGATAACGAACAGGGGCAGTTTTGGATCCACATTTCAAAATAAAATTTTGATTTGCTTCTGCTCCTTTAATTAAAAACTCGGCTTGCAGATTTTTATACAAACAATCAAGAACCTG
>JBEBAY010000047.1:0-3798 GCA_041158645.1 Candidatus Parcubacteria bacterium
TTGTATTATAGATGATCGTACTATTCGTGGCATAAAGTTTGGAAATAAAAATGGGTGTCAGACTGTATGGTTCCAAAATGGTAAATTTGCAGATGAATTACCAAATGAAGATACTGGTAAACCATCTTATACAATACATAGCTTAATTGAGTTAAAAGATATATTATAATAAACATATGAAAACATACGAAAAGAAATTGTACAGAAGCGCAGATAACAAGATAATAGCAGGTATCATGGGAGGGATGGGTGACTATTTTAATATAGACCCTGTACTGTTCCGTGTCGTATACCTATCATTGTCTGCATTTACAGGTATCCTACCTGGAGTATTGGCATACCTTGCTATGATGCTCGTAGTTCCTAAAATGCCAAAGGTAGTACACGTAAAGCCTGAATAAAAATATAAATAAAAAAATACCAGTCTTGGGCATTGCCTAGGACTGGTATTTTTTTATTTTATTTCTTCTCGATAGATTAGGAATAATGCTCGTAGCAGGCTGACTGATAGTGGACCTATGAGTATTCCCATCGGGCCCATCAGTGCGATACCTCCGAGTACGGAGAATAGTACGAGTATCGGATGCAGATTTGTCTGCTTTCCTACGATCAGTGGATTTAGGAAGTTGTCTACAGTGCCTACTATAGCCACAGACCAGATAGCTAAACCTGCTGCATCTATATTCATACCCATAAATAGTAGGTAGGCGATAGTCGGTATCGCTACGAGTGCTGTACCTATTGTAGGGACTAGTGACATGATAGCAGCAGCTACTCCCCATAGCGCAGGATGTGGAACTCCAAATATAGCTAGCCCCAATCCCATTAGAATACCTTGGGCAATAGCAATGAGAAGATAACCCTTGATTATCCCATTGATAGTTCCTCCTAATGTTTTTAAGATTTTTTCATTGTGGTTAGTTTCTAGTGGAGAAAGTTTAATAAACAATTCTCTCCAATTATTTCCATCGCGAAGTGTGTAGAACATAGTCAGTACCATCAAAAAGAAAACAAATATTGTATTCAGAGTGGCGGTAAAAAGATTTGTGATGTTTGCAAATAATGCAGATATCAATTTTGTTGCTTCTGCTTGTAGGTCAAAAGCAAATCCAGAAGGAAGATATTTGTTTATCATACTGTTTAGATTTTGAAGTACAGGATCTCCATTTGTGATATCAAATGAATTGTATAGATTGAAAAATTGTTTGTATGCTACAGAGCCTAATACTAGGAATGGTACCCAGAGTACTGCTAGGAATAATATGATTGTGGATAATGAAGCCATCCAGTGTAGTTTTTTTGGAAAAATCTTTTTTACTAAATTATAAACAGGGTATATAGCCACAGATACAGCTACCCCCATAATTATGACAGTCATAAAAGGGAACAGTATCGCAGACACGAGCACAATAGATAATATCAATAATCCGATAAAGAAATATTTTTCAATAAATTTTGTTTCTTGCATTTATTTATTGTAACACGAAAATACTGTTTTTTACCCTTATTTCGAGGGCGTATTCAGGTATATTGACAAAAATACCATTTTAGTATATAATACGCACATTATGAATAAATCAATGAAATTTTTATCTGTCGGCATAATGGCTCTTGGAATTGCATTTATTGCTACTCCTAGTGTGTCAGAAGCTTTTACTGTTTCTTATGGAAATTTAGGAACATATGGTACAGGCTATGCTGCAAATACAGGTGCAGGGGTAGGATATACTACTTCTTATGGTACAGGATACGGCGCTAATACTTCTTATTATGGAGGAGTAGGATACAGTACTGGTCCAAATTACAACTATGTAGGTGGCTATGGTATGGGTAATAACTATGGATACGGTAATGGTATGGGATATAGTACAGGCTATAACTATGCTACAACTGGTGGTCCAAGTCCTATGTACAACTTTAGTAATCCAGCATCATTTAATGCAGGATATGGGTATGGATCAAATATGGGATACGGTTCAAATATGAACTATGGTTATGGATCAAGTATGGGTTATGGCTATGGAATGAATCAATATGATTACGGATATGGCTATGGTTCAAATGCAGGTTATAGTAGACCTCGCTATTAATAAAAATAAAAAATCCCTCGCATCTATCGCGAGGGATTTTTTATTTGCTATTCTTCGTCTTGTGGTTTTTCTATCGTCAGAGTTTCTACTTGTAGTGCTTCACCTGTGATTCGCATCACATCTTTGTCTACTTTTCTGAATTCATGATTTGACTTGTTAAAGTGATTCACTGTAGTCTCCAGTGCCGCCCCCATCTTCTTGTGATACTCTTCGTATTTTTGTAGATGTGTACCTAGCTCACCAACTCTTTTGATTATATCTTTTGCACCTTCCTCGATCTGCATGGCCTTTAGGCCCTGTAGGACAGTCTGCAGATATGCTAGGAATGAAGTCGGGGATACGATGATGACTTTGTATTTTGATGCTGCACGCTGGATCAGATTCTCTGTATCTTCACCGACGAGTGCACCGATTTTATTTACCAATAGATCATAGTAGATAGCCTCGTGAGGGATGAACATAAATGCGAATTCCATCGTGCCATTCTCGGGTTGAATATACTTTGAAGTTTCAGTGATACGATTTTTCAAATCATTTACAAATACTTTCTCTAGTCTATCTTTTTCTGTCTTGTCGCTCGTCTCGCTGATACGATTGTAATTCTCGAGTGAAAATTTTGAATCAATCGGAATTATTTTATCTTTTACAAATACTGCTGCGTCCACGATTGTGCCATCTGGGAATGGATACTGCATCTGATACGAACCCGGAGGCATAATATTCTTCAATAGTGTTTCCAAATAGTATTCACCCAAGATTCCACGCTGTTTTGGATTCTTTAATATATCTTGCAAGCTCTGGAGCTGGTCTGTGAATCCGACTACTTGCTTGTTTGTCTCGTCTAGTCTCGTGATCTTCTCTGTGATGTCGGAAATTATTCTGGAGGTTTCCGAAGATTGGTATCGCATAGATTGAGTCATCTCCTTTTGACTCTCTGTGAGCTTGCTATCGATAGTACGAGTCAGTTCATTCATCTGAGAGAGGAGTAGCTGTAGACCCGTGTCATCCTTTTTCTCTTCTGGTCTTGCATTCTTTTTTAATAAAAGAAAAGCAATAATAATACCTAATATAATTCCCAAAATAATTGTAATAGCTGTTGTCATCCCCATATTTTAGCATAAAAACAGCGTTGCGAATAATTATTCGCAACGCTGTTTTTTGTTTCTTAATATAATTTTCCTAGATGGTATCGGAGAGTGTATATCCAGTCCTCATCGTCGGGATCAGTAGTTTCCTTTTGATTTAGGAACCATTCGAGGTATCCACGATCGATACGGGCTACATCGGCGACAGATTTTCCAGAGTGCTTTCCAAAGGAGAACATACTCATTAATGACGGCTTGCTTGAGATCTCGATCATCTCTGCGTATGCACCCTCGTCGTCTGTATTTTTTTCTTTCTTGATTTTATCTACCAATCTTTCAAAAAGTTTTTCTAGGACTAGTACATCTCCGAGTGCATCGTGCGCCTGGGCCTCGATATCGATATCTAGAAAATATCGTAGATATTGGAGCTTGTGCTGGGGGATCTTGCCATCTTTATCCAGTGCTCGGACTACACGGAGCGTACATATAGTATGTGCAGGTACTATGCCTTCCTTCTTGATCATACCGATGTCGAATTTTGCATTGTGAGCCACCATGATAGTGTCATCATCCTCGAGCATTGATTTTATATTTTTATAATCACCACTCTCCTTGAATGATGG
>JBEBAY010000048.1:0-5265 GCA_041158645.1 Candidatus Parcubacteria bacterium
AATGCATATTTTTTATATATTTGAAGTTCTATGTTTGAAATATTTTCTTCAATATTTTTATCTTTGTTTTTTAGATCTTCCACACTTGGCACAGGTGCTCCTGCTGCAGATAAGTCCGGAGAAGTATTTTCATTTGGATTTACTGCCACCGGAACTACAGGATTAGGAACATTATCTACTCCCGAATTGTTTTGTTCATTTATGATTGGATCTATGTATTTAGCTGTGACAGCAGTCTGATTTACTTTTGGCAGAAATGGAATATTAATAAGTCCTGTCATATAAGCAAAAGCCAAACCTCCAAATATACACGCGATAGCTACAAAGATAAAAACTCCGACGATGAATCTAGGCACACCAGGCTTCTTTTCTTCAAAAATAAAATTCTTTGTATCTCTAGGGAAAGAAGAAGTGACGGCAATATTTGGAGAGTACGGGGTAGATGCTGGACCCGAGATTGGCTTTGATAATTCTTGTTTAGCAAAAACCATATAAGGAGGTTTTTGAGATGGAGCAGATACTGTGGGAGCTATATTCACTACTGGTGGGGCAATAGGAGTCTCTATTTTTTTTATCTCTACCGCAGGTGCAGTTTCAATTACGACAGGACCAGCTGGTGACACAGCAGCTGGAGCGACAGGAGCCATATCTAATACCGCTGGAGCTACATTCAAAACGAGTGCTGGATTTATAGCTTGTGGAACGACTTGTTCTATTTTCGGCATCACACTAGCCATAGGTGCTACTGTGGGTACTACTGGTGGCTGTTGATATACCTTTGCCAATTCAGCCTTTCTCTCTGGAGTACGAACAGGTGGAAGAACTGCCTTTGGAGGGACAATAGGTTCTACTTTTTTGGGTATAAGTCGAGGAATAACTTCTGTGTTCTCAGTAGATATTATTGGGATATTTGAAGGAGTCCAGATTTTTGGCAAATTAGAAGGCGGCACAGAAGCAGAGAAGCTATTCTCTATGGGCTTGTCTTCTTTTACTACTTCCCTATATGGATCTATTTTTGGAGCTTCGATTTTTATCTCTGCCTCTGGCTCTTTTACTATTTCAATCTTTTCTTCTGGGATAGACACAGCGGGTGCAGACACGATAGGTTCTACTTTTTGAATGACCGGGGTTTCAACGGGTGTAGGTTTTATCTCTGTCTCTATTTTTTTTATCTCCACAGGGGCATTTTCTACTTTTACCTGAGGTGCAACAAAAGTATCAACGGGAGTTGATGCAGTAGCTGGAGTAAAAGTAGTTTGTATTTTAGGAGCGACAGTTTCTACTGTCTTGGGTACGACAAAAGCTGGGACAACTTTCTGGAACCCCTCTTCGATGTCTTCTGCTAACCATCCAGCAGAAAGGAGCTCGGATTTAATCTTTTCGCGAGAAGCTCCACTCTTTTCTTCTTTCTCAATAAATTCTACAAGATCCAGAGTAATCATATAGATAAATTATATCACACATATATAAACAAATTAAAATTTATAGATGTATAATTTACGTGCATTTGAATATTCACCATCTCTCTCCATATCAATCTCTGCTACGGGCTGCTTATTTGTGAATTTGAAAGCGACAGACACTAGGATAGTCCCCTCTTTTATTTCTTCATCAAATTTTTTCAACATCTCATCCATCACATTTGGATATAGATACATCACTAGATGCGTGGCATTACTCAGATTGTAATCAAAAAAATCTTTTTTAATTATTTTTACGTCTTCAACACCTTTTGTCTTATTTAAATATTTTCTAGCCAAAGATAAAATATATGGAAAAATAAATTTTTCTAGTCCGATAAAGGTAGCTTTGTTTTTTTTCTCTCTTAAAAAATAAAGTAGCCTGGAATCCCCAGATCCCAAATCGTAGACGACTGAATCATCTTTTAAATCCAGCGCCTTGAAAACATAAGGCAATACACTCCGAGGTGTACGAATAAATGGAGTATCTGTCTTTACAAAAGACATCGCCCACATACATACCAAGAGAAATACAACTACTATAATAGCTGTGAATAGATAAATGATTATAGAAAAAAATATCATTGTGCCCGGGACTGGACTCGAACCAGCACATCTTACGACACACCCACCTCAAGGGTGCTTGTCTACCAATTTCAACACCCGGGCAAACACTTACAAGAATGAGCATATCAGATTTAAGCCTTTTTTTCAATTAAAAATAAAACCACCCAGTGGGTGGTTTTATTTTTATTCAGCAGATTTCTCTTCAGTATTTGTAGACTCTTCTTTTGAAAGAGTAATACTCTTTAGACGCTTTTTAACTTCTTTAACAGCCTTTGTGCGGATAAAGTATAGCTTACTTCGGCGTGTCTTTGAGCGCTTGATGATCTCAATCTTGTCGATATTTGGAGAATATAGAGGAAAGATTCTTTCTACTCCGACAGTTGAAGCCACTTTACGAATAGTAAATGTAGCACCAATCTCGGCACCATGCTTGCGAGCCAATACTAGACCCTCAAAAGCCTGAAGACGAACTTTTCCTTTTTCTAAAATTTTTGACCAGACCTTAACAGTATCACCTGCCTTAAAATCAAGCTTTTTGCGAGCTTCGATATCTACTGGAGTTAATTTCATTGTGGTTTTTTCCATAGGCGTTAATATAGCATAAGAAAATGTTTTAAGCAAGAAAACCGGCTATATAACACTTAAATGCGGTATTTATCGACAACATTAATAAAGTCAGCTGGCATCGGAGCCTCGATTGTCACCTTCTCTCCATCTATCTTCATAAATGAGATAGATGTAGCGTGGAGTGCCAATCTTTCAAATCCCAATGACTTTTCTTTTTTACCTCTGTATATAGGATCGGATATTATGGGATGATTTATATAACGAAGATGAACTCTGAGTTGATGTGTGCGTCCTGTTTTTGGATAAAGTTCAAGATAAGAAAATTGATGACTATTGTCTTTCATTTCTTTTTCATCTTCTGTATCAGTAAAGCGAGATAGCACGGAGTAGCAAGTCACTGCTTCGCGGATAGGATCACGAGCTCCTCGTCCTGCTGTCCACATACGCACATCACCCGGAGAGCGACCAATAGGTGCATTGATCACACCCATCTTGCCATTCAATAATGAAGCTTTTGGATCTGCTACATATCCATATACAAAAGCACGATAAACTTTTTCTATAGTATGATTTTTAAATTGATCTTTCAAAAATAAAAAAGATTCTTGGTTCTTTGCTAAGATAATCACTCCAGATGTTTCTCTGTCTAGGCGGTGCACTATACCTGGTCGCATTATCGCGCGTCTTTCTCCACCCTTTGCATCTACCATCAATGGCTCCCCTACGTCTGAAGAACCTGGGTAATTTTTTATAAACCAGTCAGCTAGAGTCTCGTCTTTATTCTTGCCATCGTTGTGCACAGAAATACCTGATGGCTTATCTACCACGACTAAATCATTGTCTTCATATAATATTTTTATTTTCATGTGCCCTCGGCAGGAATCGAACCTGCAATAACGGCTTAGAAGTCCGCAGTTATATCCATTTAACTACAAGGGCATGGGATATCTGTTAATATAGCAGAAACTTGATAAAATTCAAAAAATAAGATATTGTATATGAACATCAGTTGGATATGCGTGATTAGCTGTCTTGGCAGATATCTAACCTGTGTATAGTAAATTTGTTTTTATAAGTTACAAATAAGTATGCGCGATTAGCTCAGTTGGTAGAGCAACCCGTTTACACCGGGAAGGTCGTAGGTTCAAGTCCTACATCGCGCACCAGATTAAATAAAATACCTCCCCTATTGGGGAGGTATTTTATTTCTTGAAACGAGGGTCTTCTAATTGCAACTTGTTGTTTTTTAAAGATTCCATTTTTTCAGCTTTCAAATTAAAATAATTTTTTACATTATTCAGCAATTTTTCATTCCTAGAAATTAAAACATTCTTGGAATAAAGATCTAGTTTGCCATTAAAGATGTTGTCGTTTTTAATCTCGTACAACAAATAAAAACTAGAGACCACCAAGAGAAACAGCATCACAAAGAAAAAATTGAGGATGTAGATCCAGTGCCTATGGGGATTCACCCGTACAGGATTCTTGTAGTGTTTAACAAAAAAAGATTTTATATTAAATTTATCCATATTAAAAAGTATACACCTCAAATGATATGTCGACGACCCACGGATACCAGACTTCCCCTTTTTTCAAAGGCTGTGAAGGCCCGCCATCTCTATTCACGAGATTTGTGCTCAAATTTAAAGATTTTATATTTACAAGATATGGCATACTCTCGATCATCTTGATTGATTTCACCACAGACACAAAGCTCCCTTGGACGAATAGACCTATGTTTATAATCTTTGCATCATTCTTTGAGAACTCCACCGAAGATACAGATGTCTTGTTGCCAAAGCTATTTGAATCTTTTTCTATCTTGGAAACGAAATCATCAATAGAATCTGGATTAATAAAATAGGAATCTATTGTTTTATTATCATCCACAGCTTCTTTTATGTTTTTAGATAGTACAGAGCCTTGCTGTTTTTGTTTTATTTTTTCATCCAATGTGATTTGCATTGCACTTGTGTGAATATTTTTATTCATAATAACTGAGAATAAAAATACAAAAAAACCAACACACAAAACAAGTGTGAAAGAAGATACAAAAAGTAAAATTGTTGTTTTTGATTTTTTCATATTATTTTAAAATCAATAACATATTAAAGTCGATATCATAAGGTTTTATAAAATTTGAAATAGGTAAATCTACAGAAGAAAAAGCTCCGTCCGCGATTAATGCATCCTTAAAAGATCGGAGTGCAGTTCTATCACTAGCTACACCTGCTATACTCACAGTCGAACTTTGTTCATTTACACTGTTATAAGAAATCTGACTGAATACTATCCCCCCTGTTCTTAGTGCCAATATTTTTTCTAAAACAGATTCAGATACAAATTTGTCTTTTTTCTTTGAAATGATAAAAGACAATTTTCCGTTAGTTTTTACAATCTCACTATTTAACTTTTCAATATCAATCTGGGGATTCTGTGCATTAAAAACTTCGAGGTTTGATTGAGCAATACTCTCTTTGGATACAGAATATTTATATGAGGGAGATATAAAGAGTGAAGCTACTAGAGAAAGTATAGACAATATAAAAAACAAAACAATCAAAAACCTAAATAGGTATTCTTGCTTTAGCTTCTTTTTTTCATTTGGAGGTAATAGATTAATCATATATATAATCACCCAATGCTAGGCCCAGCATAGTCACATAAGATA
>JBEBAY010000049.1:0-17131 GCA_041158645.1 Candidatus Parcubacteria bacterium
TTGGGTATGAAGACATGGTTCAACGGGGAAGATATAGAATTTGATTTCTCACAATTACGTCCATCTGGCGCACGCCTCAAGATCATGGGAGGCAAGAGTTCTGGCCCAAAGCCACTAATAGACCTACTAGGATTTACTCGTGAGAGAATTCTACGCCGCCAAGGAAGACACCTAAGAAATATCGATGCGCACGATATCATCTGTAAGATAGGTGAATGTGTAGTATCAGGAGGTGTACGTCGTTCTGCTCTTATTTCACTATCTGATCTAGATGATCAGGATATGCGTGATGCAAAGAATGGTCAATTCTGGAACAACGAAGGCCAAAGAATGCTCTCAAATAACTCGGCTGTATACAATACAAAGCCAACTGAAACTGAATTCCTAAAAGAGTGGATCGCACTGATGGAATCAGGTACTGGAGAGAGAGGGATATTTAATCGCGGGTCATTGACTACTTCACTACCAAAAAGAAGAGTAGAAAAGTCTGCAGATTTCATAGGGGAGATGGGTACAAATCCTTGTGGAGAAATCATTCTTCGTTCAAAGCAATTCTGTAATCTTTCAGAAGTGATTGCTCGCGCAGAAGATACAGAAAAAACATTGATGAAGAAAATCCGTGTGGCTACAATCTTAGGTACATATCAATCAACCCTGACAAAATTCGGCTACCTTTCAAAAGAGTGGAAAGATAATTGTGACGAAGAGAGGCTCCTCGGTGTATCTGTTACTGGTCAATGGGATTCAACATTGGCTCGTGATGCAAAGATGCTAGAAAAACTTCGCCTTGAAGCTATTCGTATAAATAAGATTTACGCAAAGAGATTTGGGGTCAGTGAATCTACTTGTATCACAGCTGTAAAGCCTTCTGGTACTGTATCTCAGACTGTGGACTGTGCATCTGGTATGCACCCACGTCACTCACCATTCTATATCCGACGTGTACGTATCTCTGCTACAGACTCACTATTCAAAATGATGAAGGATCAAGGTGTGCCATTCCACCCAGAGGTAGGGCAGAGTGCAGAAGATGCAAATACATTCGTATTGGAATTCCCAATGCGAGCACCAGAAAATGCTATCTGTAAAGATGACATCACAGCTATTGATCAGCTTGAGCACTGGAAAATCGTAAAGGTGAACTATACAGAGCACAATCCGTCTGTGACTATCTCTGTAGGGGATAATGAATGGATTCAAGTAGCACATTGGCTATATCAGAACTGGGATATCGTAGGAGGACTATCATTCCTACCACGCTCAAACCATGTGTATCAATTGGCTCCATACGAGGCTATAGATGAAAAGACTTACAACGAATTGACCAGTCGTATGCCGGACTTTGATTTCTCAAAGATCGTGACTTATGAGCTACGCGACGAGACAGAAGTAAAAAAGGAATTGGCTTGTGTTGCAGGAGTCTGTGATATCGTGTAAGATAAAAAAACTTATGAAGAAAAATCCGATCAAATACATATCTTTGTTTACAATAGGACTATTGGTCCGACTACTACCATTTAGGGCTCCAAATCTGGAGCCTCTTATGGCTATGGTCATGCCGATGTCTCGTACCTATGGTGGACTGTACTCATTCCTGTTTGGGTTTTTGTCTATTGCTGTTTATGATATGTTCACAGTGGGTTTTGGGGTGTGGACGCTTGTTGCAGGTATCGCATATGGTCTAGTAGGTTTTGGTGCGAGTGTGTATTTTGCGAATCGTACAGGCTGGAAAAGCTATGCAAAATATGCGTTTTTTGCGACTATAGTGTTTGATTTGGTCACTGGTCTGTCTATGGGTCCACTATTCTTTGGGCAACCATTCCTCGCTGCTGTAATCGGTCAGATCCCATTCACCGCTATCCATTTGCTTTCTAATGTATCCTTTGCTATAGTTTTGTCACCAATGATAGAAAAATGGGTTATGAAGGAATCATCTTTGTCAGTTAAAGTTTCAGAATTGGTTCGAGTTTAATTTACTAAAATTTAAGTTTATACGTTTGGAAGTGAGGTTCACCCTAGTCTGTTTAATCAGACGGGTACATCCCTCCACTGTGCCGCAACGGTAATGCCTAGAAATAGGACGAGTCCGATCTTAACATATAAATTGTTTACCCGAGCAGGAAATCTCTTTGTAAAAAGGATATAAAAACTTCTGCTTGCGCAGGAGTTTTTATTATTTAATTAGGGGTCTCTATATGATTCCATTCTAGTGATGAAAAAAAATACATATATTAAAATATTCATATCTTCCGTCATCTTCCTATTTCTCTGTGTATTCTCGTATCAATATTTTAATAAAATAAATAATACTGATATTGCCTTACCGATAATCCCCAAAGTAGAGGCCCCGTCTCCTGAATCTGATGTATCAGGGAATAAATTAAATACAAAAACTTATGTTCCTATAAATATCAAGGAAGTAGTTGAAATTTCAGATACAAATAAAGTTGATATAAGGATAATTGTTGAAGGCAAGAATTATGATGCTCTTGTCGCCGAGGGGCAGAGTGTGTACCAGGCTATGACTGCTTTATCGGCCGAGGATAAAGAATTTGTTTTTACTTCAAAAGATTATAGTGGTATGGGAATGTTTATAGATAGTATCAATGGAGTTTATGGTTCTGCTGGTAAATATTGGATTTATTATATAAATGATAAAAAGGCTAGCATCGGAGTCTCTAAAAATTTTTTAAAGAGTGGTGATGTTATCCGGTGGGAAAGAGAGGGTCTTATTAATTAAAAGGAAACATCTAGTGGATAATTTACACATTATTTAGTTTCTATAAAAACAATGAAGAAAAATATATTTTACATTTTTATAATATTGAGTTTCATATTCTCAGGTTTTTTTGTGCATGCAGAAGAGCCTGCCCCAGAAGAGCCGTCATTAGATACTACTATCCCTATAATTTCTGCAATAGGAGAACTTGCTATTGATCTATATGTCGGCCAAGAGTATGTTGAATTGGGAGCAACTGCCTCTGACGATATGGATGGCGATATTACTACGGCGATCATTGCCGATGGATTAGTGGATTCATCAATACCAGGTATATACAGTATAAATTACAATGTATCTGACTCTTCATTGAATCAAGCTACCACTGTGTCGCGTATTGTGACAATCAAAGAAATTCCCAAGGTAAATATTCATCTAGTTATAGAGGCAGATTCGGGTTCTATTTATAATAGTGATATTGAAGTTAGTGCTTGTACCTCAGATGGTAGCAATACATATTCTTTCCTTGTTTATTGTGCACTCTCACAATCAGGGGTAGGTCTCGGCTGGTCTTGGTGGGGAGAAGATGCTTTTTTGAATGAGATAAATGGGATAGTGAATAATAGTAATGAAAATGGTATTTATTGGGGATGGTTTTCAAATTCAGAATTGGGTCAGGTTGCACTCAATAAGCATATAATGAATGATGGTGATTATATTGTGTTGAATTACAATATAAATCCTTTGCGCATATTGGTTGATAATACAAATCCAAGTATAGGGGACAGTGTAGTGTTTACTGTGGAATCTTTTAGTTATGATAGTTTTTGGAATCCTGTATGGATTCCAGTAGAAGGGGCGAGTGTAAAAGTCGGAGTAGATACAATAACGACAGATTTGAGTGGAAAGGCTAATTACGTTGTGAATTCTTCTGGTAATATAAATGCTTCAGCCCATAAAGATGGTTTTATAGATTCAAGCAATGTCATTTTTAATGTCCCAGCTCCGCAGGGGTCTTCTGGTGGCTCAGTGGTACCAGAGGTTGTGAGTTTTTCAAAGCAAAATGCTATTAGTTTTTTAAATTCCAATAAAAAACCTGATGGATCTTTTGGTTCCTCTTTGTATACAGATTGGGTAGCTGTAGCTTTTCGTTCAGCTGAAGATCAGACTCTGTTTAGTAGCTTGGGTGAATATCTTAAATTAAATAATCTAAATTCAGATTTAGTAACTGACAATGAACGCCGAGCATTGAGTCTGATGGCTACAGGCATAAATCCGTACAATGGAACAAGTGTAAATTATATATCAAAAATTATACAAAAATTTGACGGTAATCAGATTGGAGATATAAATCTAGACAATGATGATATCTTTGGACTTATTGTTTTGAAAAAAGCAGGCTACTCTTATTCTGACGAGATAATATCTAGGACTATCGATTTTATAAAAAGTAAACAGCTATCTGATGGGTCTTGGGATAGTAGTCCAGATATGACATCTGCGGCTATTATGTCTCTGTATCCTTTTAAAAACAAAGATGGGGTTTCTGATTCTATAGATAAAGCTTATAGTTATCTAACCCTCGGGCAATCTTCTGATGGTAGTATCAGTGGCAATGTGTCATCTACGAGCTGGATGGTACAGGCAATGTCCCTTGATCCACAATTTTCAGGAGCGATGACAAAGGCTCGAAATTATATCGCTCTACAACAAAAAAGTGATGGCGGAATAGGCGAGATAGGCAGTGACATTGATTCACGAGTATGGGCTACATCATATGCCCTCACAGCAGAATCACTTAAATCTTGGATAGATATATTACCTGATTTTGATAAGGTGAATGATACTGAGTCTACTAGTAAATCAAATCAAAATACTCCTGATGTGTTTGTAGTGGAAAAAGTCCCAGTAATTTTGGAAACTATTGAAATACCTAAAGTTGAAGAAAATACAGAAAAAATAGTTGAAATAATTAAAAATCAAAATCAAAATCAAGATGAAGAAATAAAAAATATTCCACCTGCGGAGGAAGTAGTCATTGAAGAAAAAAAATCCAACCTAGGTAATAGTCTGGTGGCTAGTGCAGGTCAGGCACCCATTAAATTGAAAATGCCTTTAGTGTTCAAGGCGGCCTGGAAGGGTATAGTGACATTTTTTACTTTTATTTTTAGCTTCTTTTAAAGTTACCATTTTGGTATAATCAATCTATGTTTAAATCAAAGAAAAATATATTTATCGTGTCTGTTTTAGCTATTATTATATTGGTTATTGGTGTTGGTTTTATTGTTGAAAAGACTGCAAAACCTGGAAAGTACGATTCTTTTGCTCAGGCTTTAAAGTCAGAGGGTGCTGTATTCTATGGAGCATTCTGGTGTCCACATTGTCAGGCTACAAAAGCTCTTTTTGGTAGTTCTAAAAAATATGTACCTTATGTCGAATGTTCTACTCCTGATTCACGAGGTCAGACAAGTGAATGTAAAGCAAATAAAATCGAAAGTTATCCATCTTGGACTTTCAAGAATGGCATAACTGTAAATTCATCGGATCCAAAGCCTCTGGTGTGTATGCCTAGTCCTAATGGTGCAAAGATAGAGGGTGAACCTGCTGTATGTTCAAATATACATTCAGAATATGGAAAGGTCTGGGTATTCTCAAACTATAAATTCTCTATAAAATCAGAAAAAGATCCTGTGCAGAATGGTAATACGTGGACATTTGATAGTGGCGCTATGGCAGTAGGTGAGATTCCTCTTGAATTCTTGGCCGAACAAATAAAATTTACATTACCTCAATAATATGCCAGATTACGTACCTACATTAAATTATGTATTATCACTAGGAACTATCGCTCTTCAGATATTTTGTTTTGTGATAGTGGGAGCGTTGATATTCTTTAAAAAAAAGGACAATGTTTTTCTAAAATTTCTACATGATTATACTTTTGTGATTGGATTTCTGACTGCATTTGGAGGTATGGCTATCAGTCTATTCTATTCAAATGTGATTGGATTTCCGGCTTGCGAATTGTGCTGGATGCAGAGAATATTTATCTACCCACAAGTTATATTGTTTGGTATGGAGCTATGGAAGAGAGAAAAAGTTATTGTAGATTATTCTTTGGCCCTGGCTTTTGTCGGTAGTATCATCTCACTATTTCATATATACGTAGAGAATGGCGGAGCTGCCAATCTTGCTTGTGCTACTGGTAGTGCTACAGAGGTATCATGTGCTATTCGTTATGTATATGAATTCTCTTATGTATCTATCCCTGTTATGGCATTATCTATGGGAGTATTCCTTATGTTGATACTCTGGAATTATAAATATATGTCAAGATCTTAATTAAAAAGACTCACCAGCAGTGGTGAGTCTTTTTAATTAAGCACGCTATCTAATTTTGTGATACAGTAGAGCAATGTTTAAAAATAAAATTCTGATTACAATTTTTCTTACAGTATTTATTGATCTGCTGGGTGTCGGTATTTTAATCCCAGTCATACCACAGCTTTTTGCCAATCCTATGTCTCCAGAGTATATGTTGCCTTTTGGTGTATCTATAAATCAGGGATATATGCTACTGGGATTATTGATTGCTGTATACCCATTGGGTCAATTTTTGTCTACTCCTATACTGGGCCAGCTCTCTGATAAGTACGGCAGAAAGAAAATTCTTAGCATTGCGTTATTGGGTACAGCGATATCTTATATAATATTTGCTATTGCTATCGTAACAAAAAATATTCCATTACTATTTGCGGCACGATTTTTTGATGGTATCACTGGTGGTAATATATCTATCGCTCAAGCGATGATAGGGGATGTATCTACGTCTGAGAATAGAGCAAAGAATTTCGGTATGCTAGGAGCTGCATTTGGACTCGGTTTTATTTTTGGTCCATATCTAGGAGGTAAATTATCAGATCCAAGTATTGTATCTTGGTTTAGTGCTGCTGTGCCATTCTACTTCGCAGCCTTCCTGGCATTTATAAATATGATGTCTGTTCTATTTCTAGTTCCAGAGACAAATAAAAATTTACGCAAAGAAGAATTGACCTGGGGTAAATCAATCTCAAATATAAAGCGCGCAATGCAGATGAAGGGTATGTCTGTATTATTCATTACAAACTTTTTATTTTTTGGAGGTTTTACTTTCTTTACAACTTTCTTTGGGGTATTCCTCATAAATAAATTTTCTTTCACTCAAGGGAATATTGGAGATTTTTTTGCTTATGTCGGACTATGGAGTGTATTTACCCAGGCAGTCCTCACTCGTGCATTCTCAAAGAAATTTACTGAGCCTCAAATTTTGAGTTATTCTTTGATAGGTGCTGGTATTATGATCCTTGCATATTTCTTGCCACAATACTCTTGGCAATTATTATTGATACCTCCATTCTTCTCAATTTGTACAGGACTGACTATGGCCAATGTAAATAGTCTACTCTCAAAATCTGCACCACCAGATCAAAGAGGGGAAATTATGGGAATTAGCTCTTCTGTCCAGGCCCTAGCTCAGGCTATCCCTGCGATACTCTCTGGATTCATCGCTGCAGCACTCGCATCTACCACACCTCTACTAATAGCTGCGATAACCATAATCATCTCAGGCCTAGTTTTTAGATTCTTGTATAAAAAATCTTAATCTAAATTAAAAAAACATCTCGGTTTTATTACCGAGGTGTTTTTTATTGGTTTAAAATTTAAACCCTATGATATAATATGCGTATGTATATTAGCGACACTAAAATATTGGATCTGATACGTGATTCTGGTTTAGTTACAAAAAATGATTTTGAAACTGCACTAAAGAAATCCACAGAAAAGAAGCAATCTATAGGAGAGATATTAGTCTCTATGGGTAATCTGACCGAAAAGGACTGGATGAATATGCAAGCTCAGGCTCTGGGCATACCGTATGTATCTTTAAAAAATGTGAGGATAGAGATAGATGTCCTGACTCTTATTCCTGAACCAGTAGCCCGAAATAATAATATAATCGCATATAAAAAAGGAGTAGACTTTTTAGAGGTCGCCATGCTCGATGTGGCCAATCTGACTGTTATTGATTTTATAAAGAAAAAGATTGGGTTAAGAATTTTGCCAAGACTCACAGATAGTGATTCTATTAAGAGTGCATTGTCTCAATACAAAAAGAGTCTACAGGCAGACTTTGAAGATATAATCAAAAAAGAAAGTATCGAAGCCTCCAAGACCAAGAAAAATGGTGCTCCAGATTCTGAAAAGACAGAAAAGGAATTACGTGAACTTGTAGAAGACTTGCCTATAATCAAGATTGTCGACACCCTGATCTCTCACGCTATTTTACAGGGTGCATCTGATGTGCACATCGAGCCTTGCGAGGAATCGCTCCTCGTGCGGTACCGCATCGATGGTATCCTGCACGATGCTATGACTCTACCAAAAGATATGGCCCCGGGTATAACTGCTCGTATAAAAGTATTGTCCAATTTAAAATTGGATGAAAAAAGATTACCTCAAGACGGAAGATTTAAAGTCGAGAATGAACAGGGAAGAGTGTCTTTCCGTGTGTCTACTCTGCCTACATATTTTGGAGAAAAAACTGTCATACGTATTCTCAGAGAAAATGCAAAGGGTTTTACTCTAGAAGGTCTAGGATTTCACGGTGAGGCACTAGAAAAGATTCACGATGGTATGAAGCAGAGAACTGGTATGTTGTTATGTGCTGGACCTACAGGATCCGGTAAGACAACAACTCTATATACGATGCTAGATATACTAAATACTCCAGATGTAAACATCTCCACAGTTGAAGATCCTATCGAGTATCAAATGGCTCGTATAAATCAGACTCAGACTAAATCTGAAATTGGTTTAACTTTTGCAAATGGATTGCGTACACTACTACGTCAGGACCCAGATATAATAATGGTGGGGGAGATTCGTGATGGAGAGACTGCATCACTTGCTGTGAATGCGGCATTGACTGGTCACCTTGTGCTATCTACTATCCACACGAACTCTGCAGCAGGAGCCATCCCTCGTATTGTAGATATGGGAGTGGAACCGTTTTTAATAGTATCTACTGTAAAGACTGTGATAGCACAGCGCCTTGTGCGTAAATTGTCTGAGGGCAAGGATCAATATTTTTTAAATGAAAATGAAAAAAAGGCAATGTCTCGTATGATAGATATGGACAAGATGCTGGATATTCTGAAAAAAGAAAATATTATAAAGGGTGATGCTACTTGGGATCAGGTACCTTTTTATAGACCAAAAATTACAGATGAAAACAAAGAGGGGTACAAAGGCCGAATAGGTATCCATGAAGTTCTAAAAGTTTCCAGTACAATAAAAGAATTGATTTTAAAAGGTGCTCCAGCTGATGAAATAGAAAAGCAGGCAAAGAGCGAGGGGATGATGACAATGCTAGAAGACGGAGTATTCCTAGCTGTGCAAGGTGTGACGACCACAGAAGAAGTTCTGCGTGTTGTTTCTGAATAATATGAAATTTAATTATGTATCACAAAATAAAATAGGAGAAATACATAAAGGAGTAATGGAGTCCTCCGATTCTACTATGGCAGCAAAGCAAATACGTGACTCGGGTGAGACTCCGTTATCTATTCAGGTTTTAGAGAGTGAAAATTTGTGGTTCAAGATTTCACATATTAGTTTTGGTGGTGTTAGTCTAGAGGAGCGTATAATGTTTACCAAGAATCTATCAGGAATGCTACAGGCAGGACTGTCTCTCGCTCGAGCTCTTACTGTTCTTGAAAAACAAACTCAAAATTATAAATACAAAAAAGTTTTACAGACATTATCAGAGACTATCAGCAAAGGAGGCTCTCTTTCTGATGGTATGAAAAAATTTCCAGATACTTTTTCTTCACTGTTCGTATCTATGGTCCGCTCTGGAGAAGAATCTGGTTCTGTTCCAAAGGCTCTGACTGAGGTGGGAACAAATCTTCAAAAAACTTATGCATTGAATAAGAAAATAAAAGGGGCATTGATGTACCCAGGCATCATCTTCTCGGCTATGATCCTGATCGGAGTTTTGATGTTGATATTTGTCGTACCTACTCTGACCAAGACTTTTGCTGATGTAGGTGCAGAGCTGCCTGGGTCAACAAAATTTATTATATGGCTGTCTGATACTGTTAGTAATCATTTGTTGTTATTCTTGGGATTTATTGCCGGCATATTTGGTCTCATATATTTTATGACTACATTTGAATCAACAAAAAAGATTCTTGATTTTATAATAATAAAATTGCCGGTCGTGGGTGTGATAGTACAGGAGATGAATGCTGCTCGTACTACTCGTACACTATCATCACTCCTGTCTTCAGGTGTCAGTATGTCAAAAGCATTAGAGATCACAAAAGAAGTTCTTCAGAATGTTTATTATAAAAATGTAATTGATAAGGGTATGTCTGGCATCGAAAAGGGTATACCTCTATCTTCTGTATTCAAGGAGAGGAATGATTTGTATCCTATTATGGTGGGGGAGATGATCGAGGTGGGGGAAGAAACAGGTAATCTTTCTAGCATGATGATAGATATAGCAACTTTTTATGAAGGCGAAGTAGATTCAAAAACAAAAGATTTGTCGACAATAATAGAACCGATACTAATGGTATTTATCGGAGCAGCGGTAGGATTCTTTGCTGTGTCTATGCTACAGCCTATGTACTCAATACTAGATACCATCCAATAATATGAAAAATAATAATTACAAAAAAGGAGTTGGTGCAATAGAGATAATAATATCACTAGCTATATTGTCTCTCATAGCAGTTGTCGTAATACCTTCTTTATCAGGATTCAAGAATCACCAAGTTTTAGTGAATACAGCTGAAGATGTGGTATCACTATTGAATAAAGCTCGAACAGAAACATTAGCCTCAAAGAATTCAAATTATTACAGTGTTCATTTTGAATCCAATAGAGCAGTACTCTTCACTGGTGGGGTATTTAATAATGGGGACTCAAATAATTATGTAGTGAATTTTGATAGTGCAGTATCTATTCCATCTACTGGGGGGATAAATCTAAATGGTGGAGGGACTGACGTAATATTTACACGACTGACTGGTGATACAAACCAAAATGGGAATATCGTGATACAATTAAATAGTGATAATAATCAGAAAAAAATTATTACAATTAGAAAAACAGGAGTCTCTTCTTCAAATTAAATAATGTTTATTAATATTTTTAAAAATAAATACAATGTAGGTTCTGCATTAGTAGAGGTGATGATAGCCTGTTCTATTTTTTCTATATTGTCATTTAGTCTGATCTCAGCCACTAACAAGGGTATCAATTTATCTAATGTGGCTTTGCGACAAGTTCAGGCTAGCTTCCTGCTCGAAGAGGGGGCAGAGTCTGTAAAAATAATTCGCGACAACAATTGGTCAAATATCAGTGGTTTTACCAATAATACAAATTACTACACATCTTTCAATACTACTACAAATATAGTATCTCTCTCCACGACCCCGAATACTATAGATAATTTTTTTACTAGGACAATAGTTTTTTCTCCCGTATCTCGTGATGCAAATGACGACATAGCTACCTCTGGTACAGTAGATGCCGGCACAAAGAAAGTCACTGTCACTGTATCTTGGCCTTCTGCAGGGGTGACTCTTTCAAAGAGTTTGTCTTTTTATATTTCTAATATTTTTAATTAAATGATAAGTAATTTAAAAAAATTAAATAAAGGATTCTCCTTGGTAGAAATATTAATCTATGTGGGTATTTTTAGTATTATTTCTGTGGCTGTGATCACTTCATCTGTCGTCGTAATATCATCTTTTAGCAAGACTCGTGATATTCGCAATATACTAGAGACTGGTAACGTAGTTTTTGAGAGAATGACTCGCGAGATCAGACAGTCTTCAAGTGTAGATACTGCTGTTAGTGTGCTAGGTAGCAATCCCGGTATTTTGCAGTTAAATAGTACAGATGGATCAGGTAATGCTCGTACTGTAAAGTTCATAATAGAAAATGGTGCATTGAATTTGTATCAGAATGGAGTTATCGTTGATAACTTGTTGGGTTCTGATGTGTCAGTTTCTAATTTAATTTTTAGGCGCATCATCACTACCGCAGGGGAGGCTGTAAAAATAGAAATGACTGTAGTTAATACAAATACTCCAAATACAATTCCGCGTAATTTTAATAGTACGATAATATTGAGAGGGGGATATTAATACAATGACAAATCATAAATTACAAATTAAATATGGTGTCAAAAATAAAGGGGCAGCCACTCTGATCCTCGTCTTCTTTTTTATGTTTATCAGTATCACTATCTTGATGGGTATAGTTACACCAGTAGTGAGAGAGTTTAAAATTGCCTCAAATATTTTATCTTCTAGGCAGTCTTATTTTGCTTCTGAATCTGGGGTAGAAGATGCGATCTATCGTATCAAGAATAATAAACAAATAGGATCAAGCGAGACTGTGGTCCTGGGGACTTCCTCTGCGACAACTACTATTACAAATATATCTTCTAATAAAAAAGAAATAGTTTCTTTGGGGGATACAAGTTTTTTTCAAAGACAAAATAGCGTAAGCCTCACCACTATGCCCGGCGCATCTTTTAGTTATGGACTACAGGTTGGTCAGGGAGGTTTATATTTAGGGGATGGTGTGCAGGTTAAAGGAGGAGATATTTATATAAATGGAAATGTTATTGCAAAATCTGCTAGCGTTAAAGGTAATCTTTTTGCCGCTAGCCCATCTCCTGTGTCTTTTGATGTTTCAAATATAGGGCCAGATATACCAACTTCTAATGTTAGCCTAGGTTATAGTCCCAAAGAGGATTTTGCTCAAAGTTTTACACCTGCAACCTCTGGTTCACTTAAAAGAGTCTCTCTTTATTTAAAAACTGTTACAAATGCTGGTAATTTTACTATAAAAATAGTAAACGATAATGGTTCTGGTCCCGGTTCTACTACTCTTGCTAGTTGGACCACACCTCCAAATACAATAAAAAATATGTCTAGTTATGGATGGGTAAATGCAGATTTTTCTACACCTCCAGCTGTCTCTGCTGGTACAAAATATTGGATTATTTTTGATAATACAAGATCTCAATGGAATCATAATTTGTACGCCCTGACTTCTGGTGGAGAGGGGAAGATAAGAACAAGTGATGCAGGTTCTTGGATCGCTGATTCTCCTGCTTCGTCTGGTTACTATCAGATTTATATAAATAATATACCAGCATATGTACAAGGTGATGCATACGGTTCACTAAGCGTAGAAGGTAATGTATATGCTAATACCGTCACAGGTGTAAATATAAATAGTAACTACAATATTTATTGTCAGTCAGGTAGTAATAATAAAGAATGTATAACTTCACCTGCTAGTTTGTCTAACCCCCCAGCAATTAATTTCCCGATATCACAGGACTCCATAGATTCATGGAAAGCACAGGCTACATCTGGAGGTACTACAGGACCGGTTACTATAGACTGGCGTAATGGCACACTAGGTCCTAAAAAAATTATTGGAGATTTGATCGTAACGGGTGATCTAACTGTCACAGGACCCCTTTATGTCACTGGTAAAATACAAGTGAGTAATGGTGGTAGTTTACAGCTAGCTTCAAGTTTTGGTACTGGTGACGGAGTGGTTGTTGCGGATGGACCAATCTTAGTCTACGGAGGAGGAGAAGCTAAGGGTTCAGGAAATTCTAATAGTTTTTTGGTTCTGATAACAAATAGCAATCTTATACACACCGGAGCTTTATCTCAAGAAAAATTTGCAGGGTATATAGATAATGGTGCAAATGTTGACGCTTTTTATGCTCCGAATGGAGATATATGGCTAGCTGGGGGGACAGAGGCAAAGGCCCTATCTGCTTACCAGCTAACGCTGTCAAATGGTTCAGAAATTGAATTTAAATCAGCTTTAAGTTCTATGACTTTTTCTTCTTCGGCTTCAGGCTCATGGGGTGTCGCCAGCTGGAAGGAAACTCAGTAAAAATCAACTTTCGTGCTATAATAGACATATGTCTCAAAAGCTTATAATTGCCAACTGGAAGATGAATCCTCAGACTCAAAAGGATTCTGACAAGATTGCAGGCGCAATCTCAAACGCTATTAAAAATTTTAAAAATAGTAGTATCGTTATTTGTCCACCAATTCCATTTATTTCTAATTTAAAATTAAAGAATAAAAAAATTGCTATCGGTGCACAAAATATTTCTTCAGAATCTGATGGTGCGTATACAGGGGAGGTATCTGCAAAGATGGCAAGTAGTATAGGTGCTAGCTATGTGATCATAGGTCACTCCGAGCGAAGAGCTATGGGTGAAGATAATAGTATTGTAAATAAAAAAATATTATTGGCTTTAAAAAATAAGCTGACACCAGTTCTGTGTGTCGGCGAAAAAGAGCGTGACCATAATGGATTTTATCTTTCATTTGTAAAAAATCAGATTCATGAATGTCTCGCATCTGTTTCTAAATCTCAAATAAAAAATATTGTCATTGCGTATGAACCAATATGGGCTATAGGAGCGGATGCTTCTCGTACGGCTGAAGTATCTGAATTTATCGAGATGAGTATTTTTATTAAAAAAGTTATTTCTGATTTATATGATATAAAAATCGCTCATAGTATGAGAGTTTTGTATGGTGGGTCTGTTCACCCAGAAAATGCCTTATCTTTTCTTGTAGAGGGTAATGCTGATGGTTTATTAGTTGGCCGAGATAGTTTAAATCCAAAAAAGATTGTAAAGATAATCTCTATTGCGGATCAAATAAAATAAAATGAAATCAATCAAAGAAATAGAAGATTTAAAGGGTAAAAAGGTGCTAATGCGAGTAGATTTTAATGTCCCTATAAAGAATGGAAAGATAATCGATGATTTTAGAATTCAAAAATCATTACCTACTATAAATTTTCTTCTCAAAAAAGGAGCTATCGTCATACTAGTAGCCCATGCTGGAGATGATGGTTCACAGAGTCTTGAGATAATATCAAAGACACTAAAAAAATACATTAAAGAAGTTGTCTTTATAAAGTCTTCTATTTTGTCTGATGATACAGAAAATGCAATCGCAGGCCTAAAATCTGGTAGTGTGGTATTACTTGAAAACATAAGAAGAGAAGTAGGGGAGAAAAAGAATGATGTTTCTTTTGCTCGTGGCTTGTCACGATTAGGAGACATATATGTAAATGATGCATTCTCTGTATCTCACCGTCCTCATGCATCTATTATCTCACTGCCTAAATTCTTGCCTAGCTTTGCTGGATTGCAGATGATGGACGAGGTGCAGCATCTTTCTGTTGTATTTGATGAGCCAAAACATCCATTTCTATTTATACTAGGAGGTGCAAAGTTTGAGACAAAGCTACCTTTGATTAAAAAATATTTACCATTAGCTGACAATCTATTTATTGGAGGTGCTCTTGCGGATCAAGTATTTAGAGAACAAGGCTATGAGGTAGGACATTCATTGGTAGAAGAGAAAAATTTTAATCTACCAAAGCTAATCAAGAACCCAAAGATTATTGTACCCACAGACGTACTAGTTACAGGCACTGGCAAACCTCATTCAGTATCTTCAAATAAAATTTCTGCAAATGAGACTATAGTAGATTCCGGACCTCTAACAATTGCAAAGATAGAAGAAGAAATTGCAAAAGCTAAATTAATTCTTTGGAATGGACCATTAGGAAAACTCGAAGATGGATTTGACGCCGGAACAAAGGCATTATTAAAAGCAATCGGTAAGTCTAAGGCCACATCTATAATTGGTGGAGGGGATACAGTAGAAATAATATCTAAAATGAAAATGGAAAAAGATTTTACTTTTGTATCAACTGGCGGCGGTGCGACACTCGAATTCCTAGCAAAGGGAACACTCCCTGGAATCAAAGCTTTAAAATAATGTAAGTAAAAAATGCCTCTCAGACTTGAGAGGCATTTTTTTTAATTTGTTATTGTTGAAACAACTATTCTTGATTTGTTTGTGAGCTTGTCAGCAAGCTCTCTTTTTTCTTTTTCGTCGTTTGATTTTTCAATCATCGATAACAGTGCATCATCACGTGTTTTTGAAATTAATGTTCTTAGTTCTTGGTGTGAATTATGATTACAATATATAAATACTCTGTATTCTAAATATTGATTACAAATACGCAGGCAATCTGCAGGATCATCACTAGAGTCTCGCGATAACTTAAAATAAGTTTGAGTTTTATGAATTATCTTGTTTTCATGATAAATATAAAATTTCTTAATATCATCTTCTGATACCGGATAATATTCATGTAATTTAATATCACTTAATACTAATTTAATCAAATATTCTAAATCGTAGAGATTATTCTTTTGAGTGTTTACTAAGGACAATAAATGAGAAGATAAAAGATTGTATGCTTTTTTGTTAATGCTTTTATTAATCTCATGGATCTTTAATATAAAATCAGTAGCATTTGCCCATTCATTTTGGAACCTCAATTGTCTTTCTTTGTCATCATAGTATCCTATTTTTGTGTAAATAAATTTGAAGCTATTTGAAAATGATTCCCAGTTGTATTCTGATTCTAATAATAAGATCATTTGACTGTAAATATCTTTAGTTAGATTTAAATATTTAGAAGATGTCCAGTATTTACGATACAATTTAAATAAACCATATTTTAATGAACTAAAATACTGATACCGAGTGTAAGCTTTCACCAAAGACACAAATGCCTCTGAGAAACCAGGATTAAGAAGGACCTCTCTTTCAAAGAGAAAAAATTGAATTCTCAAAATAATGTAATTGAGAATAACAGCTGCCAGTACTATGCTTCCTGCGCAGCTAATGATGATTTTTATTGTTTCCATTTCTTTTTAGAAATTTTAATAAATTATACATTTATTTGAGATAATGTCAAAAAACGCCCTATAGGGCGTTTTTAATTTTATTCATGGTAGCTTCTAGTTTTGCGTCTTCTTCTTTTTTGTAATCATTTGATGATATGTATCCTGGGTATTTTTCGAAGTATAGATCTATATTTGCTTCTATCGGCTTCCACTCTGTCATGTCTTTTGTTCCGTGCATCGGATATAATTTTGCATGCACATGATCGACTCCATAACCCTCAAATACCATCGCAGTCCTACCTACATCATCGAGCCCTCGATCTAGCAACTTGGCTACTTTTTTTGTTGCTAGTATTAAATTTGTTAGTACTTCGTCTGGTAAATCAAATGCATAACTACCATAATGCTGTTTTGGAATGACCACTGTCACACCTTCGGTGTTTGGAAATATAGACAAAAAGGCTTTAAAATTATCATCTTCCCAAACTGTAAAACTAGACATGTCACCAGACACTATCTTGCAAAATATACAGTTTTCCTTTGTTTGCTCATTCATAAAGATATTATATGTTACAATTGCTCTTATGCGAAAC
>JBEBAY010000050.1:0-12243 GCA_041158645.1 Candidatus Parcubacteria bacterium
AGTGTGTGACTATATACATAGCTACTGGTTTTAATTCGTCTTCCATGTCTCGCACAGAAAAAACTACGAATTTACGATTTATATCTACATTTGATGGCTTGTTTAAGAATGAAGACCATGACCCACGAGTGTATTTTGCTAATCTTTGTATGATAGATTCACTGCCTTCCATACCAGATAGCACCATCTCAAAATCAGATAGTAGTGGTGGCTCGATATTTCTAAAATCTGATTCGGCTGTGATGTCTTTGAGGGCATATGTCTCTGTAATCGCTCTGTCTATCGTGGAATCTTCTTCTGGTGTCAATCCCCCTAGCATTATACGAAATAGTCCTACTAGATTTATAGTATTTGATCGCAGTACATCAGCTCCCGTCTCGTCTGCGGATGGAATAGGAAGGTCAAATGGATTAATGTGGTGATCTGAGGAAAGAGCAATATTGAAGTATCTACCCCCTACTGCTTCTGCTAGATATTCGTATTCACGCTCAGGGTCGATAACTATGACCTCTGTGTCGAACATCAGGGTGCGGATAATTTCTAGCTTTGTAGCATAAGATTTACCAGCTCCAGATGTAGCGAATGTGATTGAGTTGTAGTTTGGCAGTGAAAAACGGTCAAAAATAATAAGACTTGAATTGTGTCTGTTTACTCCATACAAAATACCTTGATCTGAAGTCAGGTCGAAAGACACAAATGGGAATATTGATGATAACGGTTCCGTGTTTAGTTTTTGATGTATTTCCAGTATATCTGTGCCGGTAGGCATTACACTCTTGAACCCTTCTTCTTGCTGGAATAGGGCTGGTTTTAGGTATATGAGCTTGGATTCTAGAATTGATTTGATTTCATTTTCTGTTTTAAATAGCTCGTTTTCATTGTCTGCATATATAGTGATGTATAGACCCACATCAAACATCTTTTGCTGCGCTTGCATCAGGCTGTCGCGTAGACCCTCTAGATCTTGGTTTGCTGTGTCTAGCATTGGGTCTCGGACAAGACCTTTTGATTCACGTATGGCTACCTGACTCTGTACTTCTGCTACCTTTTTTTCAAAAGTACGCAGGATCTCTGTGGTCTCTATGGGATGTATGTTTATAGATACATCAAAAACTTTATCTAGGTTGATTATAGGTGAGAACCAGTTGTCTACTAGGTATCTTGGATATGATATGACAAAGAATGTACGAGCTATCTTGTCCCCTAGGTTTAGTGATTTTGGTGTGACTTGGAGCGCGGATGGAGCTATGACATCTTGGAGCTCTAGTGTCGCTGCACGATAAATCTCTTTTGGTAGTATAGGCATTACTCCACCACCCTGCTTGTTCTGCTGGTTATTGTTGCCTCCTCCAAATAATGATGAAAATATTCCCATATTATAATTTCATTCCTTGGCTGATATCGCCCGGATTAAATGTTTTATAAAATAATTCTACTACTTCTTCTGTTTTTAATTGTGATGTGCGTATACCCATACCAGATAATCCCGATGCGACGACACTCACACGCTGATCCAACTGAGATCTCTTCTCTTCAAATTCTGCCAATTCTGTTTCTTTCTTGGATAATTCTGCTGGAGCTGATCTTCCTACATTGCTACCTGTTAGCTTGTCGAATATACCCCCAGTAGGTTTTATGAGTGTGGAGCTGTATGGTATCACTATAAAGAATGATTTAGTCATTATATTTACCTCGTCTGTAAAAGACCTTATAAAGTCGATATATTCTTTTGTCTGCATCTTCAGTAGCGGCTCTACTTGGCTCTTCATCCTCTCTTCGAGGGTCAGTAGGTATGGTCGGATATCTAGTCTGCGTGACTGTACTACTATCTGAACAGAAAAATCTAGACTGTTTAGAAAAGTCTGGAATTGATTTATGATAGCTACTTGCTCCTCTCCTGATTTTAGAGATAGGTTTATAGAAGAAGCTATCAGTATTGCCCGATATCCCCCATCTTTTAGTATTATCACCCCATCTCGAACTTCTTTTATTGGAACAAATTCTTGAGATTTTTCTGCATTGATTGCCATTGTTTTATTATATCACCATTTTTTGTTTTTAACAGAAAAATCTCTCCCATTAGGAGAGATTTTTCTGATTATCATCTTCTTTCATATCTAGGCCCCATGCAATATCTTTTAACTTGCTCTGAGACATCTTTGGTACTACTGATGTTTGTTTTATTTCTTCATCGATATCTTCATTCTTTTCTTGAATTCTCTGCTTCCATATATATAGCTTATTTCCTAGTGCATATGTTATCGCTGCCTGGATATAATATATAAAAGGTTGATTGTTTATCCTGTAGAATACTAATGCCAGCACCAGTCCTGCGACTGGAATCATTATAAATATCCCAATCCATAGTGGCATAGTCTTGTATATTAAGAATATCATACCCCCGCCCCCAGCCAGATAAGCAAATTGCTTGAACGTAAATGGTCCAAATAATTTGTCTTCTATATCTATAAATTGTGGGACTTTGAATTGCATATAATTATATTTGCTCGTGATATGGATCGTGGATCACTGTTTTAGTATCGCTTTTCGTATTTTGGGGTATCGTGGATATAGGTTGTGTGCTTTTTTTTGCAACACTCGCTGTAGACCCTTGGAGTTTCATGCTCAATATTGATTTTGTAGAGAGTGGATTTTCTATTCCGTACAATACTGATTTTTGGGTTTCTTTGTTTGGTAGAGTGTGAGATTCTGGAAGATTTGTTTTTTCTTCTAGTACTGATACTCCAGATTTTACCATTATAGTGTCTTCTCGCATTGTCACCTTCTCTTCGTCGGCTTTTATATCTTTGTTTTCATCTTCTATGATCTCTATTCCTGATATCTTCATACCATCATCTGTCTCTTTCTTTTCAAATTCAGCAATCGGTAAATTAGTAGGAATGCTCGCAGTATTTTTTTTGTATGGAGGTAGTGGTATGTTTGATTTCTTGTACGGAGGTATTGGTATCTCTATCTTTTCTTTTTCTGTGTTTTCATTCCTTGTATTTTGAGCCAAGAATGATCTGATGTTTTTGAAAACTTGCTCATTCACTTCTGAAACGATAAGGTCCAAGTCTCCTGTGTTTGCACCAATACTTTTTGAAAGTTCATTCTTGTAATCTTCTCCGGATGTGATGCCTAGCATTACTTTTGTAGTTACTTCATCTAGGGTGCTCATATCTGCTATATTCAGCTTGTACTTACTAGCTATATTGTATAGATTTTTTTTGTAGTTTGAATTTGTTATTGCTTGTTGGACTTGATCTGGCAATCCTTTGAATCTCTCATCTATATTTTTAGAGCCACCGTACTTACTGTTTGTAGTACTTTCTATCTTTTCAGCAAACATTTTTTCTAATGCGGGACGGATTGATGCAAAAACTTCTTTGTCCATATCAGATACTATGGGTGCAGCAGCTTCTTTGTATATTGATAATTCTTGGATTATACTCTCCTCGTATTGATCTATATGTATCACCCCTAATAGAGCGAGACTAGTCTCCATGATTAGGCTCTGTATCTGATCTGCGTTTAGATTATATTTTTTACCCACTTCTTCTGCTCTGTCCATCCAGGCCATACTACTAAAAACAGTAGCTACTTCTGGTGGAAGTTTTGAGAAATGTTCTGCTATTTGTTTTTGTAGTTCTTTGTTGTCCATGTTTATTTTCTTTGTATCTCAATTAGTAATTCGTCATTAGTAATTGGTAGTTATACTAGTGATGCCCTCCACCATGATCATCGTGCCCTCCCCCGTGTCCGTGATCATCGTGTCCACCACCGTGACCTCCTCCACCTCCTGGTGATTCTAATTTAATGCTTGCCCCTTTTATCGCATCTGAGAACAAATTCTTCATATCTTCTGTGAATTTGAGAGATCCTGAACCCATATTTACACTCGCTTGATTCTTTAATCCACTACGCATACCCAATGCTACGGCACTACTGATGCCAAAGATTAATCTTGTAGCAAATGCATCGTTCTTGATAGAATCAAGTTTTGAAATGTTGAGTGGGTTGTATGATCCACGAGTAGAATCTGCAGTAAGTCTGTCGCCCATAGAGATCTTTTTTGCGGATCCTGTTGTCGTGTGTTCTAGGTCGTGATCTAGTTTATGGTCTGTTTCGTGCTTTAGGACTGTCTCTTTGTATTCGTTACCAAGTTTGGTGTTTATTGCATTTGTATCATTTGTAGTTGTCGGCACTCGTTGTCTTGCATCAAGTTCTAGTCTTTGTGTTGGAGTTAATACATCAGTTGAAGCAAGACCTGCTTCGTTTCTGTATTTATTTTCAACAAATTCTGATTTTGCTCTGTCAAAGTTGGCTGACTTGTATTCATTTTCACCTTGCACTCCAGCGACTAGACCCTTAGATATATTTGACTCAGTTGTATTTCTTTTTTCTTCCTTAAATTTCTTGTCAAATGCAGCTTTCTCTAGAGGTCCAAGTTTGCTGTAAGGTATTTCGGGGTTTATATGAGCCTTCTTTGCTATTTCAGCATAATCATGTACTGCATGATTTATGTCGCCGACGTTTTTCTGGGACTTATTCACCTTCCCACCTATTCCAGTTAGAACTCCAGACACTTTTGCTGTTCCTTGAATAGTTGCACCAAACTCATCTCTTTCTACTGCTACATTCTGTTTACCGAAAACTTTTCCAAATCCAGCCCTGGACCCAGCTTGACCCATAATTCTCTGAAATCTATTTTTCCTATTGTAATCATCTCTAAGTGTGAAATCACCTTTTGCCGCAGCTCTTTCAGCTGTTTCGTACTGCTGAGTTAAAGTATTACCAGAAGAAGCTTTTGCAAAAGTTTTACCTATAACATTTCTACCTACAACACCTACTCCTGCCCCACCTAGCGCAAGAGCTGCACCACCAGCCACCTTCAGTCCTGTTGTAGCTGCACTAGCTACCCCTTTGGACATATCACCTGCTACATCTTTTGATTTCATTAGTAATATCATTATTACTATAAACGGTATAATTGTCTTGAGTACAAATTCTGCCCCATAAGAATCTCCATCGAAAATATCCACGAATCCTTTTGATAGGAATAGTAATATTAGATACAGCATAAACATAAATACTGGTGCTACAAATGCTGTACCTATTAATTCACTCCACCAGCTTTTCCATCCAAACCTGCTTAGACCTTCTGGTAGATTTGGTGCAGCATAAGAGAAAAATGCTAGAGGTACAAATATCATAGAGAACCACAACCCTACCACTCTACCTATAAATATGAGTGCTACGGATATGAATACAAATATTCCGATCAAATTTATTATGACAGCCAGCAGTGTCACCAAGAAAAATGCGCCAACACCTATTCCTTGGTTTGCTTGTTCCATTTCTGCGGCATTTGGATTTGTTACCTTTCCGTTGTCTATGGTCTGAGTATTAATATTTTTTGCCCCTATTATTATTGCCTGGGGATCTACTTTGTCTACTAGCGCTGCAGATAATGGTAATTGGTCGTCCCCTCCGTATACATAACTAGATACACTACCTACCCCGTTTACATCCTGATTTCCATTTACTACCACATTTATAGCATCTGAATTATAAAATAATCTGGCCAGAATATTTGAGGCATCTATGACTATGTGAGTGGTAAATAGGCTAAAGTTGATAAGAAGACCTATGATGATTACTTTTACTATTGTAGATTTTTCACCATGTCCTATATTTAAAATCATCTTTATAGCAGCAGAGAGCAGTAGAAAGATAAAGAACATATTACACAAGTCGCGCACTATCTTCCACCCTTCTGTGACAAACCCTAGTCTATATGAAGTATCTTGTATTGAGTAATGAAAAGCAAAATCAAATAACTTTCCAGCTAGAGCAAATATAAAAGAGGTAGATACAAAAAATATATAATAAAAAGCTTGGACCACACAGCCCATAACTGTCCCATCTGAACCTCCTAAGGCCTTAGGAACTATTCCACAGGCAGGCATGATACTGTCCGCAGAAGATCCCTGGTATGTTTTATCACCCACTGTTACATTTGAGCCTGCTCCTTCTTTTGCAGCTACTGGCGTTTTAAATTCTATTTTAAATTCTGCTCGGTTTGTTGTTGTGTTTGTAAATGCATCATATGTAAAATATGCCAGAGCTCCAACAGCGGTTACTCCTAGGGCAATTAAATTAACTCCAGGAATAAAATAAAGTACACAAGACGAAGCAGCAATTATTGATATTGTTGTAAGTGAGCCAGCAACTCCTCCGGCAACATTTGCCTTAACAATACTCATTGAATCAACAGTTGTTATATATTCTGTTTCTGGGTTGAGTCCTTTATTTGTTAATGTTTGAATTGTATAATGAGCTAGATCTTTTGATTTTGCATAAGGGTTATCAACCTTTTCCATTGCTGAATCGAGGATATTTTTGTCTAGAATGATTGCTCCAGAATTTTTTTCCTTCATTGATAAGTGAACAAAAAGATTCTCATTTGTTGCCCAGCTTTCTGTTGTGTATATGTTTAATCGGAGCACCACAGCTGTGTTTATGGAGCTCGCTGCTGATGTGGGTCTGATACTTATACAATAAGCTACCCCACTTTTTTTGCAGGCATCTATTATTTCTGTGTCTGTCTCGTCAGCTGAAGCTATGTTTGTACGGATTATGTTTCTACTTTGATTGTTTTTTTGTAACGAAAGAGGCGCGAATAGGTTCGCGATAATAGTAAAAAGCAAAATATAGACACCAAATTTTTTCACAAATATATTATACCATTCTATAAAAAAATAACATTATTTTTTTATAGAAAAAGTTAATAATAAAACTCGCCCAATAGGCGAGTTTTATTATTATTTGATTCCCCACGCATCCTCAAAATTTTTATAACTATTCATCGGTATGTCTACAAATTCTGATGCACCAGAGAACCAGGTTATCTTACCGAAATCTACTTTTCTTGTATCTGCATTTTCGCTGGATACTAAATAAAGATTCAAGGCCTCTTTTACTCTGACATATCCCCAATAGTCCCAAGAGTTTTCACCAACAAATCCATAGAAAGTTTCTAGATTCTCGTTCTTTCCAGATCTATCTGACCAAGCCCTCCTGCCTGGTTCTAATGTCTCTAGGTAGCGACCTGTTTCCCTAAGTAATATTTTTAATACTTTTTCATAGTTTTCATCACCTTTGAAAGCATTTATAGTGTCTGGATCTGTTAATGCTCCGCTCGGTATTTGGAAGGATAGCTTCCCGGGGATGTATTTCTTTACTATTCCGTAGTCGTGCATATTTTGTAGAATATGTGCGGCGATGGCCCCCGAAGCTCCACCTCTATCTTTTTGTTTAATGGCTGCGGTATTTATAATTAGATCTCCATCGTGTTCTGTAAAATATTTACCCCTATATGAATCAGAAACTGTTATATGTGGAGTTTTGAAAGATACTCCTTTGTCCCCTGGTAGAAATGTCTCGGATGGAGGAATTTTTGTAGTATTTCCATATTCTGTCTTTCTGGATTCGAGCATATATTCCTTGCCATTTGCTAGTGCTCTACTAGGTCCTAGCGTCTCTCTTTCTTTGTAGCATTGAGCTGTATACTCTTTTGACTTACTTATTACATTCTCGTATGTTTTACGATTTGCTACTTCTTGTTTTATATCTTCTGCTGTGGCTAGGTTTGGAGCTATTCTGTAGAATAGTCTCAATAATTCCTCCATTCTTTTCTTGTCTGTATTTGGAGCATTTTTTATATCATCAAATACTATTGTGACTTCACATTTATTTTTAGTATCACCTCCGACTACTATTGGGTCATTCTCTGATTTTTCATCGTCCCATCCTGCAAAATACGAAGATGTATTGCTAGCCTTGAGGTCTGTGTGGCATCCAGCATCTGCTGCATCTTTCTTCCCATCACCATCATTGTCTATACCATCACTACATTGTGTCTTTCTGGAGATAATATCATCGTAGTATCCTCCATCTCCTGTACCAGTACCGCCTCCTCCTGTAAATCCACCCCCACCTACACCTCCCCCAGTTATCCCTCCACCTCCTAAATATGAACCAGATCCTGAATATGGGAATGGATTGAATTTGGGTGCTATACCAGCAGATGATCCTGATGTTGCACTTCCTGACCCATCTGTATTTGATCCACTACCTGGTACTTGCCCTGTATTATCAGTAGCACCACTTGACCCCGCTCCGTCTGATCCAGTTGTGTCGTCTGCATTTGTGCCAGTTGTAGATCCGGGTAGGTTTATGTCTTTTGATGAATCAAGTTGCGTCGGCTTTGACAATCCAAATAATGATGTGAATTTTTTACCCAGACTGTCTCCTTTTGTTTCATTGCTATTACCTTGCATATTTTTAAATATAAAATATCCAGCAGCAATCAAAATACCCATTATGACAAATGTTATTATGAATGCTCTTAATTTGTTTCCATTATTTTGCATATTTTATACTTAAATTATTCTTCTATTAAGGGAATTGTATAAATCCACCTCCATTATTCCCAGATGATCCCGATGACCCTCCGCCCGTTGATGGTCCACCACCACCTCCTACATTACTGAATCCCCCACCGTACGTACCTAAGTCTGGGGCTGCTTGTGTGCCACATGCATTAATCTGATCTTGAATATATTTTTGCTTCATTATATCGTCTACTTGCCTCTTTATCTCTAATAGCTCATTTATATGTACTGTCGTCTCGTTTATTGTCTGACCGTATGCATCTATGGCTTCAGGTACAGACTCTTTGTAATTATTTATATTAGATGTCATACCTAGGGCTTTTTCTGCAACCGGGATATTTTTTGAATAATATTTTTCAATTGCAGCCTTATATTTTTTGTATTCTTCTCTGTCTATTCCTGCTGTTTCTGCGAGTAGGCTGTTCTGCATATTTATTTCTGCCTCTTGAATACCTTCTATTATTGTTTTATTGGCATTGTATTCGTCTTGCTTCTTTCCACCAATCCATCCAGAAACTGAAGTTATCAATAGTCCTACACCTGCTATAGCCATACCTATAGGCGCACCTATACCTGTCATAGATACTACCCCTCCAGCGATCATCAATACATTCCCAGCTACCCCCCAGCCCTTTGATATTTCTTGGAACTCTGGGTCTGTTATGTTTATGCCTTTTGCTTGGAGGGAATCCTGCTGGGATAATTTGTATTCTACATCTGTAGTCCAGTTTGGATTTGGTCCAGGTATACAGTAGTCTAGCTCCCCTACGTTTGGTAGGATATTTGGTATTACTTCTACAGTGTTACTCAACTCTTTCTTGTAGCTTTTTTGATTTTCTAATACTACAGCCAGATTATTTGATCTATTCTTTACTCCGGTTATGTCAAATTCTTCTGATTGATTGAACCATCCTGATGATTGTGGGGAATTTAATGAATTACCAGAAGATATATTCGCCCCTGTTGTGCTAGTAATGTCTTCTCCTGTATTGTTGTATATTCTGTTTGAGCCTACGCCACCAAAGGTAGTGAATGAATTGTCTCTCTTTGTGGATAGCTTGCTCACTCCCCAGAGCATTGCCTGATTTGTCAGTGCATCAAATACTAGACTCATAGACTCATTTATCTGGTCTGCCATCTCTAATTGATTATAAGAAGTGCCCATTACTTTTGACAATTGGCCAGATATAGCTATACCTGGAGTCACTGTCTCCCATTTTGTACACGGCTTGTCTTTGGCTTTTGAGTTTGTGTAGTCTTTTGGCTCTACGCACTTTTTTTGACTAAGAAATCCATCTCCCCAATTGAGTTCATTTAATGTCTGCTGTGCAGAACGAGCTTGTCTGTCTGCGATCTCTTGTGATGTAATCATCCCAAATCCTAGTGGATTGTTTGCTGGATTCTGAGTCAACCCTAGCCATCCATCCCATCCGCCGCTCGAGAAATTACGCGCATATTGAGCAGGTGTCTGATTTTCTCTTAAATAACTGTTTAGATTTGATTGGGAGTAGTTATTGTAATTATTTGCCCTATTTTGCAAAAAAGATTTTGCAAAATCTCTACCATATGGATATTTTTTTAAATCCTGGTATTTACTTATAGGTCCTAGTATAGAGTTTATCTCTTGGTCAGCTATGCTTTTGAAATATGATTCAGGGTCGCGTACAAAGAATGGATCACCATTAAATCCAGTATTTATCCAATTCACTGTCTGTTCTGTTAGTTTTGCTAGTGCAAATTTTGCTACTCTATAAGCTAGACCATTCAGACACTCCTCTCTTGTGTTTGCTTTCTCGCTTAAATCTGATGTTTTTGCCGCACTTTTTGCAGTACTAGCTATGTCCTTGCTTTCTACTGGTACAGCCGATGATCCGACAGAGCTAGCAGTTGTTTGAGACCCTAAAAATCCTCCAGCCACATTCTTAGCACTATCTTCTGATGTATTTGCCTTTTTTGTAAACAATCCAGATACAGAGCTCAATGCTCCACCCATACCTCGAGCAGTACTACCTTTGCATCCTACGAGTGACCCAAATCCCCCAAAAGCACTCAAGTCAGAAGTCTCCGCTGCAACAATAACAAGTGGAGCAAACATTAATTGCAAAATAATGAATGAAGAAATGAATTGTATATAAAATCTAGTTCGCATCTTTTTCAAGTATACCATTATCTATAAATGTTGTCTTTATATTTTCTACAATTTGATCTATCTCTTTTGTATATCTAGTATACATTACTGTTCCAGTAGTCGCAGATACTGGATTTATTATTGCATCAGACATTTTTAATACAGATACCCCGATCTTGTCATAAGCATTTATTAGCAATAGGTGGTCTTGTGCTACATTTCTAGGGGTCGGTATTGTGGTCAGATCTTTTGCTAGGCTCCTGTATTCGTTTGATATCTGAGCTAGATCACCTATACCTACTGTATCTTCATTTTCGACTGCTGTTGCCATGATCTCTAGCTCATTTCCAGATAGTCTATCTGCATGTTTTTGTATTATATTTTCTAGCTCTTTTTGATATTTTTCAAGGTTTGTTTTATTTGAAAGAATTACTTTTATGCTATTTGCTATATATGTATCTGGAATATCTGTATTGCCGACTTCCTTGCCTATTATTTCAGTCATATTTTCAACAGCATTTGTATTTAAAGCCCCTGATTCCTTTAGTGACATAAAAGATGAGAAGAATTCACGAGCTAATCGCCCTGTCTCATCTTCAGATTTTTCACTTTCTTGGTTTTGTACTCCACTCTCAGAGTTTAGGGATTTCTTTTTATTATCTATAATTGTCTTATTTGAAAATCCGTCTGATTTTGGGTCTAGTCCCCATAGTGATTCCTCCCAGTCGGCTATGCCATTCCTATTGCTGTCTTTGAGCATCACGTCAGATACTGTGATCCCGCTGTCTAATTTAATTGTATTTGTGGGGATTGATGTAGATTTACTATCTTTTTTGTTTTTAAAGTATTTGTATAGAGCATTGCCCCCTACTGCAGCTAATAGCAATACTGCTAGGAGAATAATCCTCGCTATGAATTCATGACTAGGTAGATAAGATTTTTTATTTTCTTTATTCACAAAAATATTATATCATATAAATATGCAAACAATTCTAGCTGATCTCAAAAAAATAGCATTATTGATCGTTCTTTGTCTGATTTTGTCCCCACTATTCCCTTATAAAGAGACAGAGGCTTCGTTTGGTAGTAGTTATTTTGGAGGCAAGATTATTTCGATGGTGACATGCTCTTGCAATACTGACGGAAGTTCTCAGATTTCTATTAGTGGTCCAGGTGGTAGCAGTGGAACTTATCTTTATTCAAGCTCAGCAAAGACTTATTCAAGAAATTCCGTGAAAATGGGTAGTTATTTACTTGGTAAATATTCTTCTGGGGGTTCTTGTTTGATTGGAGTTGCTCCAAAATGCACAACTCTACCAATTACAAAAGGGACAGTCAGTTATACTGGTACATCATTTTAAAAAATAAAACTCCGACATTGTCGGAGTTTTATTTTGTAAAATCAAGCCAATTTTGAAGTTTTATATCTTCGGCTCGCACCTTTTCATTTATATTGTATTCTTTAAATAATTCAGCTATTTTCTCTTTTGATAGTACATCTTCAAGATTTTTCTTTAAAACTTTTCTTTTATGAGCAAATCCAGCTCGCAATATTTCAAAAAATCTATTTTCTTGATCTTTATCTGTAAAATTATCTTTTGAAATCACTGTTATCGCTATAATTGCAGAATCAACCTTGGGTGCCGGTGAAAAGAATCT
>JBEBAY010000051.1:0-3230 GCA_041158645.1 Candidatus Parcubacteria bacterium
TTGGATCCTTACATCGCATCGGTGTATGACCATCACATTTCATATCTGTGTCCTTTCTGTGCTCTCTGTATAAGAATGGTCGTTTCTCTGATTCAGCTTTTTGCCTAAAAGTAGCAACCTCTTCTTCTGTATAAGGGTCGGGATAAGCCAATCCTTTATCAATTAGTTTTTGAGCATATGATTTATATAAATCCAATCTTTGAGATTGTATGTATGGTGCGTGTGGTCCATCTACACCAGGACCTTCATCCCAATCTATGCCTAGCCATTTCAATGACTCCAATATATGCTCGATAGAGCCTTCGACTTCTCTCTCCTTGTCTGTATCTTCGATACGTAAAATAAAAGTACCACCATTTCTCTTTGCCCAAAGATAAGAGAATAGAGCAGTGCGAACATTCCCCACATGCATAAAACCTGTAGGACTAGGGGCAAAACGTGTTACTATTTTTCTATTTGTATTTTCATTCATAATTATGATTCGTGAGCTAGTGCTATATCTATTGCCTCTTGTGCAATCTTTGTAGCTGCATCCGGAGTAGAGAAAGCTTTCGCTTTTTCTTTCATCTGATTCAGTCTATCTGTATTATTCATCAATTTATCTATCTCTGCTACTAGCACATGCTTAGTTAGATTTGCTTCTTCGAGTACATCACAGGCTCCAGCTCGAGCATAAGAGAATGCATTCTTCCTCTGATGATCCCCATTTGAATTTGTAATAGGAATAATTATAGATGGCACACCCCATGCTGCAATTTCAAATATAGTAGATCCAGCACGAGAGATGACCAATGTTGCCGCTCCTGCTGCCATCTTTGTAGATAGATTATTCATATATGGATACACTACATATCTTGCCTTGTAGGGATTCTTTTCAAGGATTAAATCAGAGCGTAATTTAACCTCCTCAAAATTCTTTGGACCAGCCTGGTGAATGATCTGATATTTTGACATCAAATCTGGTAGTGCCTCGATCAATGTACTGTTTATAATTTCAGAACCTTGTGATCCACCTAATACAAAGATGGTCTGCACATCACGACTGAGTTTAAAGAATTCAAACATACCAGTAGTAGCAGATGCTGAGATTTCCCTACGTACAGGCTGACCAACCCATGCAGTTTTTTCTTTTGGAAATTGCTCACCAGCTTCAGGATAAGATACTGCTATTCGCTTTGCAAACTTTGCAGCCCAGAGATTCAATCTACCAGCACTAGAATCAGATTCGTGGATGATGACAGGTATGCGCAGTATTTTAGCAGCAAAAACAGCTGGGAAAGAAGCATAACCACCCTTTGATACAACTACATCAGGATATATAGAGAAAACTCGAATAAGACCATAAAATAGACCAGTAGCAGTTTTAAATAAATCCAAGAAATTTAATATGGATGAATAAGTACGCATCTTACCAGCTGGCACACCTACAAATTCGATATTATTCTCGAAAAGCATCCTTTTATCATAAGGTGCGTCGGACATATAATACAATTTTACATCAAGAATTTTCTCTTTATCTACAAGCTTATTTATCTCTTCGGCAATAGCAATAAGTGGATAAAAGTGCCCTCCAGTACCACCCCCTGTCAACAATATTTTCATAGTATTAGTATAGCGTATTTTCAAAAAATTGAAAAATTACCATATTTTGTATCCCAATTAAAACAAAAACTGCTTAAAGCAATTTTTGTTTGCTTTAAGCAGTTAATAATCTTTGTTGAAATCAGGTTGAGTGCCATATGTCGGATAGGAATTATGCCTATCCTGTTCTTCTCTCCTATTGTAGAGCAATTCTCTAAATTCATCGGCCTGTTCACTTCTCCTTACATTATGATCTTGTTCCATTTTAAATTTCTGCTGCTTCATCCACAAAAGTGCATTATCGAGTAATTCATACTCGGGATGTTTTTTGTTTACCAAAAAATTTCGATGAGCCATATACTCATTTAGATTTTCAGCTAAAACAAATGCTTGCTGGAAAAGTTTAAAATTTCGCCAATCGTAAATTATAGCCAATATTTTTACAGTAACCACTTCAGGGATAGGACAATTATTCTCTTCCAAATAATTAAACACAATATTTTTGTTATGCTCTATGGAATAGATACTCATTCCACCGTTCAAATCGTTAATAACAACTATATTTAAATGCTCAACATTGAAATCGAATTTACCGATTTTTAAAATTTTATCTTTCATATCTGTAGTATTTTATTTTTACAACATACTACAACTTGCAGAAAAATTAGTCAATTAATATATTAGGCCGTTTTATTTTGTTCTCGTGAAATATTCAAAATTATACCTATGATACCTATCGCAAGTAGCAGGTTCGTACCACCATGCGATACGAATACTAGAGGTACACCAGTGAGAGGAAATACTCCGATAATAGATGCGATATTCATAAAGGACTGCGCAGTGAAAAGAGTGATGATACCTATGGTAAAAATCTTACTAAATGAATCCGGGGAATAGTAGGCAATCTTATAACCACGCAAAGCAAAAGCCACAAATAGGAATATGAGCAATGTCGAACCGATGAACCCCACCTCTTCCCCTATGACTGCAAATATAGAGTCTCCTTGTGGCTCTGGTAGATAATTGAATTTCTGTATACTCTGACCTAGGCCTCTACCTGCTACACCACCAGATCCCAGAGCGATCAGTGATTGCTGGAGCTGATATGAAGATCCGGATGGATCGTATGAAGGGTCCATAAAAGTTTTTACGCGCTCTAATAGATAAGGTTTTGTCATTACTAATCCACCAAATGCCAGCATTGCCACCATAATCATCATCAATATATATTTCCACGGCATACCCGATACAAATAGCATAACTAGTGCAGTAGCAGACATCAAAATCAGACTCTTTGTGTCTGGCTGATTGATCAATATAGTAGCGATCAGTCCGAGCAGTATTACTAGTGGCAATACGCTCCATCGCCAATCAGAAACTTTTGTCTTTACCCATGAGAGCCAAGCAGCAAAATACATAACAAAAGCAATTTTAAGAAATTCTACAGGCTGAAAAGATAAGCCAAATACATTAATCCATCTTTTTGCACCTCCATGAGAAAATCCGACATGGGGCACAAAGACCAGGCAGGTCAGTATGATAGCTCCTATGAATATGTATAGTGAATATGCTCGCCAAAATTTATAGGGAATCTTCATCGTAAAAAACATAGCTACTACTCCACCAAGTAGTCCAAAAACAAATTGATT
>JBEBAY010000052.1:0-2723 GCA_041158645.1 Candidatus Parcubacteria bacterium
CGTGAATTCCAGACTACGATAAAAGGTGCAGATCTTCCTGACTCTATAAATGATGTATCTGACAGTATCACAAAAGAGATTATTGCCTGCGAGTCTTGTCGTCGTGCATATAGAATAGTCCCAATCGAATTGCAATTCTATAAGCGTATCGGAATACCACTACCTCATATGTGTCACAACTGTAGATTTTTGGATCGTTTTAAATTTATAAATAAACCAAAACTATGGTCTAGATCCTGTATGAGAGAAGGTTGTGAAAATACATTCGAGACTAGTTATTCTCCAGATAGTCCAGACATCGTATATTGTGATTCTTGTTATCAAGACAGCGTCATATAATAAAAATGCCCACGTGTATACGCGGGCATTTTATTTTGTTGAATTAAAAATTACAATGTTTTAGCTTTTGCCACTCCAGATTCAACAGATTTTAATAAGGAAGAAGCGAATCCTTGGTGCTCCATCTCCACAAGTGTACTTATCGTGCAACCACCAGGAGTGGTCACTTTGTCGATCATTACCTCAGGGTGGACACCTTCTTCGAGTAGCGATACAGTTCCTTTTAATACTTGGATAGCCATCGCTAGTGCGTCATGTTCACTGAATCCATTTTGGATTCCAGCTTGCATATAGGCACGGGCAAATTTTGCTATGATAGCAATACCTGATCCACATAAAACTGTAGCTTGTGCAAAATTGTTCTCAGAGATAATTAGTGTCTTGCCGAGTGCGTTAAAGATTGATTCAACTTTTTCTTTGAAAGGTAAACTCTTTTCGTCAAAAGCAAGACAAGTCATCGAATTCCCAGTTTTAATACCGATATTCGGCATTGATCTGGCAATAGTTACATCTGCCCCCAATAAACCCTGCAACTTTAATATTGTCGCACCTGTGATAGTAGAGATAACAAGTTGATTTTCTAAGTCATCTTTTATCTCTCCTGCTAGTGTTGATAATTGGTCAGGTCTGACTGCCAATATCACGATGTCTGCACCTCTTACTGCAAACCTGTTGTTCGTCGTGCAATTAAACGTTTGTAATTCATCTTCGCTGAAATTTTCACTTCTGCGAGTAATTGTCACTTTTTCAGTGGTGATACCGCTGTTAGCGATTCCGTAGGCTAGTGGTAATCCCAGATTACCAGAGCCAATAATTGTGATTTTGTTTTTCATTTTTTTATTTTATTATTTAGTTTTGAATGTGCAAAAAAGAGCAAATATTTGTTTTTAATAAACAAAAATCCAGCTTAGGAGCTGGTTCTTACATTCAATATTTCAAGAAATATACAATACAAATACCAACTACTAAGATATGTAGAAGGGAGATAGCGGAAGGAAATTTGTCTGTATGTACTTAAACATTTTTCCATATTAACATATGTGATATAATAAATGCAATGGATAACAATATCCCACACAATCGTGATATCACATATTTTGGAAAGACAAATTTTCGTAATTCCGCAAATGTTTTTGGTATAAAACGAAAAGACCGTCGTCAACATATGTATATATTGGGAAAATCTGGTACAGGTAAATCTGTGCTGCTTTCTAATCTAATAGTTCAAAATATTCAAAATGGCGAGGGTATATGTGTAGTGGATCCGCACGGCGAATTAGTAGAAGAAGTCCTACACCTCATCCCAGAGCATCGAGTAAAAGATGTGATCTATTTCAATCCAGCCGATACTGATTTCCATATCGGATTCAACGTACTACAGCTTGATGATCCAAAATACAAGCACCTCGTAGCTTCAGGTCTGATGGGAATTTTTACAAAGATCTGGGCAAATGCATGGAGTAGTCGTATGGAATACATTCTAAACAATGCCATCCTAGCTCTGCTGGACACTCCAGGTACTACGCTCCTAGGTATACCTCGTATTCTTGTGGATAAAGATTATCGCCAGATGATCATTGGTAATCTAAAAGATCCAGTGGTAAAGGCTTTTTGGGTGCACGAGTACGAGCAGTGGCGTGATCAATTCAGAAATGAAGCCATCGCTCCGATTCAAAACAAAGTCGGACAATTCCTCTCAACATCAATCATTCGTAATGTCGTAGGTCAGCCACGATCTACTATCAATATTTTTGACATTATGAACAATGGTAAGATTTTCCTTGTGAACGTATCAAAGGGTCGCGTCGGAGAGGATAACTCTGCGCTCCTAGGAGGAATGCTCATTACCAAGATTCAGCTCGCTGCTATGGAGCGCGTGCGTATACCTGAGAATGATCGTAAGGACTTTTATCTATACGTCGACGAGTTCCAGAACTTTGCTACTGATTCATTTGCAAACATCCTATCAGAGGCCCGTAAATATCGCCTCAATCTAATCGTAGCTCACCAATATACTGCCCAGCTTGAAAATAAGGATGGTAGTAAAGTGCGTGATGCAGTATTCGGAAACGTGGGTACTATGATCATCTTTCGTGTAGGTGCGGACGATGCAGACTTCCTGGAAAAAGAATTCGAGCCTGAATTTATGGCTCAGGATTTGGTGAACTTGCCGAACTATCATGTGTATTTAAAATTGATGATTGACGGTATCACTAGTCGACCATTTTCTGCTACTACACTGCCTCCAATAAAAGTAGACCTTACTGCAAATGTAAAAGATAAAATTGTAGAATCTTCTCGTGCATTGTATACAAAACCTCGTGAAGAAGTAGAAGCCGAAATTATGCGCTGGAGTGGTACACTGCAATCCACAGATAACCCAG
>JBEBAY010000053.1:0-2791 GCA_041158645.1 Candidatus Parcubacteria bacterium
AATACAACACTGAAAATCGGTGCTGGAGAAAATTGGGATCTTTTTGTAGAAAAAGTCTGCAATATGGGTCTATCTGGTGTGGAGGCTATGTCCGCTATTCCTGGTACTGTCGGTGCTACACCTGTGCAAAATGTGGGTGCCTATGGTCAGGAAATCAAAGATACTTTTATTTCAGCTGAAGTTTTTGATACTAAAAATTTAGAATACAAAACTTTAAAAAAAGAAGATTGTAATTTTAGATACAGAGATAGTATTTTCAAGACAGAGGAAAAAGGTAGATACTTTATCACAAGTGTGACTATGCAGTTGTCCAAGAAAATTCCAGATATGCCAAATTATCCAGGAGTAAAGAAATATTTCATTGAAAACAATATAAATAGTCCGAGTCTGATGGATATTCGTAATGCTATTATAGATATTCGTGCATCAAAATTACCAAATCCTGCTGATATTCCAAATGTTGGCTCATTCTTTGAAAACCCAATCATCTTAAAATCCCAATATGAAAAAATAGCCCAAAGCCGGGCTTTGGGCGAGAAGATTCCATTTTTTGAAGTTGATAATGATAGAGTAAAAATCCCGGCTGGATGGTTGATCGAGAATGCGGGATTAAAGGGGTACAATTTCGGTAAGGTGTCTGTATATGAAAAGAACGCATTGGTATTGGTGAACAATGGCGATGCTACAGGTCAGGATTTTGCAAATGCTCGTGATATGATCATCAGGAATGTATTTGATAAATTCGGTATCACACTAGAACAAGAGCCTGAGATAATAAAATAATTGATTTTATCGTTGTTTCTGATACAATACTGGAATTGCCGGAGTGGCGGAATTGGTATACGCGATCGACTCAAAATCGATTCCCGCAAGGGTTGGAGGTTCAAGTCCTCTCTCCGGCACAAATGAAAAACTCGCCATTGTCATACATAGAGATTTCAAAAGGGAACTTGATTCACAATATCAAGCAGTTTAGAAGTCTCGTCAGTAAGGATACTCGGATAGCCGGTGTGGTAAAGGCCAATGCCTATGGTCATGGAGATGTACAAGTGGTAAAAATCCTCAATTCACATGTGGACTATTTCCAGGTGAATAGTGTGGAAGAGCTTGCTCGTATCCGTCCATATACAAAAAAAGAAATACTAGTTCTTGGTTATGTAGGTAAAAATGATTTGCAAAATGCGATTGAATTGAAGGCAACTCTGGGAGTATTTGATTTGGAGCACGCACTCCTAATAAATCAGGCTGCTCGCAAATTAAATAAAAAAGTAAAAGTGCACATAGCTTGCGATTCTCATCTAGGACGCGAAGGTGTGATGCCCGAGGATCTTGAAAAAGTTTTGCCCGAGATTATAAAGATGAAGAATCTGTTCGTGGAAGGTGTGTATTCACACTTTGCAAACATCGAGGATACTAGTGATTTTTCTCATGCTCAAAAGCAGATCGATACATATGCAGATTCATTGAAAATTTTTGAGAAAAATGGATTAAAGAATATAAAGACTCATATCTCTGCTACATCTGGAATACTAGCTTATGAGGCAGGCAAGTCAAAAAATAATATCGTCCGACTGGGTATAGGATTGTATGGTATGTGGCCTAGTACAGAGCTCCAAAAACAATGGCTACACCATTCTAGTAAGAATGGTCGCCCGACCAGTAAAACTGGTTTAGGGGGAATAACTCTAAAACCAGTAATACGATGGGTGTCACACATAGCCCAAGTCAAGAAACTTCCAAAGGGGCATACTATCGGATATGGATTATCCTATGTGACTGTACGACCGATGACAGTAGCTGTGATACCACAAGGCTACAGTGACGGTCTGACACGCTCATTATCAAATATCGGGGAATTTGTCGTAGGAGGAATAAAAGTCGAAGTATTGGGTCGTGTAGCGATGAATATGGTGGTCGTAGATGTATCCGAGGTGCTCGATGTGTCATCCGGGGATGAGGTTGTCATTCTAGGTATGCAAGGGGGTTGCCAGATATCTGCCGAGGATATAGGCTTGAAAATGGGGACTATAAACTACGAGGTGACTACCCATATAAATCCATTGTTGCCGAGGATAATAATCAAATAATTTGCATTTTTTACTCATTTATAGTAAAGTAAACCCACTATGTCACAAGATAGACTTTTCAAATTAGCATGTACAAAATGCAAGCGCATCAATTACTGGTCAAGCAAGAACAAGAAACTCGTCACTAAAAAGATCGAGCTTAATAAGTACTGCAAATGGTGCAAAACAAACGTTAAACACAAGGAAGCTAAGAAATAAAAAAACACCCCATGTGGGGTGTTTTTTTATTTCTTCTACGGAAGATAGAGGACCATGAGTACATTTATCGGTCACAAGTATTTTTCTGCTGAAAAATCTCGCGACCCCGCCTCCCGCCGTCGCGGTCCGGCTTTCGATTCCTCCATCTAAAAATACTCTAGATTTACTAGAGTATTTTTCCTGCGGGCGATGGAGGGTAATCTTTCCCTACGGGAACAGTATACCTTTTCTAAATTCTTACAGAATTACAGAAAAGCTTTCCGATTCCTCCACGCGAGCAAAGCAGTTTGCTCGCTATCGCCCAACAAAAAAACAGCCGAAGCTGTTTTTACGTGCGGGCGATGGAGGAATCGAACCCCCACCAAAGGTTTTGGAGACCTTCGTTCTACCACTAAACTAATCGCCCGTATTGGGTATTATACATTTTTTTAGTTATTTTTCAATCGTAGTATTTTGGTGCTATAATTATTACTATATATTATGGATCAGCTTAAAAGCATAGAAAA
>JBEBAY010000054.1:0-3639 GCA_041158645.1 Candidatus Parcubacteria bacterium
GGACTGCACCTGTACCGTTTCCATAAAGAATTCCATTAGATGCGAGAGTGCCCACTCCGATACCTCCTTGACCTACAGTGACGAGAGAGTTTGAAGTGAGTATAGTCGCATTTGCATCTGGAAAAGTATAAGTACGAGAAACAGTAGGACCACTGACAACAAAAGTACCATCACCTACACCAGCCCAATCGTGTCCAGGATTTGGAGTAGCAGCAAAAACTAAATTAAATATTGAAAAAGCTACTACAGAAATTAGCGCAGTGTAAGCAACATAATGAAATGAAAATCTAGGTCGGATTGCGTGTAGGAATTTTTTAAATAATAATTTTAATTTAAACATAAATTACTCTTATATTATATCACGATAATATTAAAAAAGTACGCACAAATGCGTACTTTTTTAATATAAATGTGGATAACTTTTTATTTTTTATTTTTTAAAAAAATTTATCGAATTATGTAACCTAATTTTGAAATTTTTTCAGAAATATTTGTCATAATTTGATTTATTTCATCATCAGTGAGAGTTTTTTTGTAAGACTGAAAAACTAATCGATACGCATATGAAATTTTTTCTTCTCCATCGATATTTTTTTTGAATTGGTCTACGAGTTGTGGCTCACGAACGAGCAATTCTGTGCCGAATTCTTTGTAAATATTTTTAAGTTCATCTGCCTCTACACTCTCTGGCACCCACACTGAAATATCCCGAGTCATAAATGGAAATGTGGACCATGTTTTGAATGGAGTAGCTGATTGAGAAGAAAGATCTGACGAATGGTCTGGCCGAGCGTACTCGCGAGGAGATCCGAGGACCTGAGTCGGACTTTCTTCTCGGTTAGCTACGAACTCCTGTAATGCCATCTCTTTTACTTCTTTTTTATTCGCAAAACAGACATGTATTTCCTCTTTATCACCAGAGAAAATAGTGCCTATCTCAAAAATTTTCACATCATTCAGACCCAGGAATGGAGCGTTTAATTTATTCAGATTAAAACTCTCTTTTACACCATCTGTTAGATTTTTTCTCAGGAAATTCTTATCACTTGCCGATGCCAATACCTCGATATCACCCTTATTAGTAAAACCATAGGTGAATACCTCGCGATATCCATCAGATATCAATATATCTTTTGCTTTTTGGGTATTTTCGAATGTTGTATTTACTTTTGGAACAAAAGAAAGCGTTGGAACTGCAGGTATTACTTTGTCGTATCCGATCCATCTGCCAATCTCTTCGGCCATATCATTCCTAGACTCTAGATCACGACGAAAGAGCGGTATTGTGACTGTCCATTCCCCCTTTTCAAAATCATTTGCATAGCCAAAACTATAATCATGCATGAATTTTTCAATAGTCTGACTCGATACTTCAAGTCCGAGCATTTTAGAAATATATTCTGTAGTAAATTTTACAGTTTTTTGTATTTCAGGATTTGGATATACGTCTACGATATCTTCAAATACTGCATCTGGGCACATTTCAGATATGAGGGCAGATAATTCTTTCATCGCAAAAGTACATGACGAAGCAGAAAGATTGTTCTCGAATCTCTTTGCTGAATCTGTCAGAATCCCTAGTCTGCGTGCAGTCTTGCGGACAGTAGCAGAATCAAAACTAGCAACTTCGAGCAATATCTCTGTGGTATTTTCTGTAACACCAGAATCTGCTCCACCTTTTACTCCAGCAAGAGCTAAAACTTTATTATCATCAGTAATAACCATATCAGAATCATTCAAAAGCACAGCTTTTTCTTTATTTAACGATCCTATTTTTTCTGTACCCAACAGGTCTATACTCTCAGCAACATCTGCCTTTCGTACTACTATTTTTTCTCCGGAAATTTTACTCAAATCAAATGCATGAGTAGGATTACCACAATTGTACATTACTAGATTCGTAGCATCGACGATATTGTTGATACTCCTCTGTCCTATTGATTCTAAATGTGTGACTACCCATTCTGGTGATGAACCAATCTTTACACCACGAACAATACGCCCCATATAGCGATTACACTTTTCAGTATCTAATTTTATTTCTAGTTTTGTAGGTTTTGATTCTGGGATTTTGTACACACGATCGGGATCATTGAAATTCAAACCAAGTTGTCCTGCGAGCTCGCGAGCCATACCACTGTGTGACAGCAGATCTGGTGCACGATTCGGCAAGATATTCACATCAAAAATAGTATCGCCATTGGGTAATTTTTCTACACCTTCTACCTCGGTCAGATGGTATGTCAAAATATCGGCTATTTTATCAGCCTCGGGGATCTCTGGTATATACCATTTAAGCCAGTTGTAAGATATTTTCATATTTTTAAAATTGATTAAGTCTCAAATCACCCTGATAAAGGAGTCGGACATCTGGAATATTCCACTTGATCATTGCGATACGATCCAATCCTCCACCAAAAGCAAAACCTTGGACTTTTTCCGGATCAAGACCAGCATTCTTCAATACAGTCGGATGTATCATGCCACCTCCCATCATCTCCAGCCAGCGACCGTTGAACTTTGCGTGAACCTCTACCGATGGCTCTGTAAAAGGAAAGAAACTCGGACGGAATTCAATCTCGATATCAGGACCTAGAACTTTTTTATAGAATTCTACGAGCACACCCTTCATATGAGCGAGATTTATATTCTCTCCGATCATACATCCGTCAATCTGATGGAATTGCATCTCGTGAGTAGCATCTGTAGACTCATTGCGGACAACTTTACCGACAGATATGAATGCGCCCTCGGACATATTTTCTTTGGCCATTTTTTCTAGATTGCGAGCAGTAGTATTTGTAGCATGAGTACGGAGCACTGAGTCAGGAGCATTTTTAACATAAAAAGTATCCTGCATATCGCGAGCGGGGTGATCTTTGGGCACATTTAAGGCGTCGAAATTGTACCAAGTAGTCTCCAATTCTGGAGCAAGAGATATCTCGAAACCTAACGCCTGAAATGTATTATAAGCTTGATTTTGAAGTATTGAGAGCGGATGCAGGACCCCTTTTTCGTATTCATTCATTTTCTAAATATAGCATTTTAGGGCTATTTTTACAAAATCCTACTTTTTGTATATTTTTGCTCTAGCACAATTTGGACAGACTGAATCGCGGCCGTAGGATTTGAAATTACACGGACGATTAACCCACTCTCCATTCTTTAATTCCCTATCATATTCTGTGATATCCTTTACGAGTAGATCTATCTCTTCATTGGTGATACTCGTCTTGTAAATACCATTCTTGTCGCCCTTCTTTGCTTCTAGGAATTCTAATTGTGATTCAGATACTCTATCATTGTTGTTAGCCCCGTGAATCAAATATGAATACATCGCAAGCTGACGCATGTAGCTACTCATACTCTCGCCATCGCCCCTCTTCTCTATTTCAGACTTTGTTTTTACGCTACCAGTCTTGAAGTCCGTCACACGAAAAGTATTTTTATCAATTTCTTCAGTGAGGTCGATCTTTCCGTAGAATAATAGATTTGGAAAACGTGAATCACGATACGATAGTGGTCGCTCTGTCATATAACTTTTATGTATATTTGGTAGTCTTTCTTTTACCCACACAGACACCACACCCACAGCCTCCTTTTGTAGTCTTTTTACAGTCGATTCCTCGTAGATATTTT
>JBEBAY010000055.1:0-3507 GCA_041158645.1 Candidatus Parcubacteria bacterium
AAGATGGATTTAATATTTGTGCGATTGAGCAAGATAAAAATTCTACAAATTTTAAGAAAGTTAAAAAAAATAACAAGATGGTTTTTGTCGTAGGGGAGGAGACCGTAGGGCTACCAGATAACATAAAAAATCTCGCCGATGTTATCGTCGAGATTCCTATGTTTGGTAAAAAAGAGTCGCTCAATGTCTCTGTCGCATGTGGAATAGTTTTATTCCAAGTGCTCGGATAAACTACGGAGTCACATTTAATTTTTCTATTGGATTTTTCATAAATAGATCTCCCTGAGTTTCTGGGCGATTTGCTCCTCCTGTAAAAATCCACAATAGGAAAAGTACAAAGATGACAATCAATAATAATCCTAAATCTGATGAACCTTTGTTTTTTAAATTTTTATTTTTCATATAGTTTTTGATGTATCGGGCAGAAGTGCGCATTGCGTGCTCCTACCGATTTTCTTATTATAACACCACTACAATTCTTCTTGCCACATTTCTGTTTTATTCTCCTGTACACATTGTGATGATTTTGGAATTCACCCCGCTTGCCATCTATATCTCTGTAGTCGGACATTGAGTCTCCGCCAAAGTCTATTCCTTTATTCAATACGTCACGCATGTCTTTATACAGCTCTCGTAATTTTTTATCTGGAATATCTTCTGGTTTTGTCTCTGGGTGAATGCCGGACATCCATAACATCTCATCGGAATAAATATTCCCTATACCAGCAATCGTGTATGGATCCATCAATACTGTTTTGATTTTCTGATTTTTCTTTTTTGTAATACAAGACTTAAATTTTTCAAAACTAAAATCATCATCCAATGGCTCAGGTCCAGTACCTGCCAGATGAATACTTTCGTGGATGTCGATAGTAGGGAGGAGGGTCACCTTGCCGAATTTTCTAGAATCACAAAATACAAAATGCTTGCCATTGGAGAGCTCGAACACTACATGCACGAATCTATTGTATGGGTCGTGTAGTGCCTCTCGCTCATCCTTGTCTGGGGACCACTTGTTCTCCTTTTTATTGTATACATATTTACCGTATATTATATGCCCAGTCATCTTCATATGAATCAAGATGGTCTGCGCCTCCTGTCCAAGGCCGGGCCTGGGACTGAGGTGGATGAGGATATTTTTTGCACGGCGCTCCACTTTTTTGACTTTTGCACCTATTGTTTGCTTCTTGAATTTTTTATAAAATGTCGCATCCTTTATTGTGTTTAGGAATTGTTTGTAACTCTGGTTTTCTTTTGCTAGGTCTGTCCACACATCGGTAATAGTGATCCCTGGTAGGACCCTCTGCAACCCTGCGACTGTAGTTGTCACTTCTGGTAACTCTGGCATATTTGCGAGTATAGCATAGCTTGTATTTGATTAAAATAAAAACCGGCATATGCCGGTTTTTATTTTCCACTGAGTATTTTGAGTGCTTCTTTTATTTTGCCATTCATATCTGTGATAGAAGAGGGGATTTGCTTTAGTGCATCACGAGCCTCATTTTGGCTGTAGCCTAGGGACTTGAGGGCCTCGATCATATCACTCTCTTCTCGTAATCCTCCGGCTGTTCCTTCAACACCTGCGTATCCTTTTAATTTGTCTCGTAATTCGATGACAATCTTTTCTGCAGTCTTGCGTCCTATTCCAGATACCTTGGTCAGGTATCCTATATCTCCAGTAGCTATGGCTCTCTGTAGTGAATCGATCGATGCGATAGATAGTATGCCCAGTGCACCCTTTGGACCAATACCGGACACATCCAGTAGCAGCTCAAAGAAATTCATCTCATTGATATTGTCGAATCCATATAGGTCCAGTGCGGTCTCTCGGACTGCTGTATAGATCCATAGCTTTTTTGTAGTCCCTACATTGCAGGCTGCTATGTTTGTACTAGATAGGAATACTTTATAACCTACACCAGCAACATCGATGATAGTGTATTTGTCTGTCGTGTATAGAATTGTGCCTGCAAGATGTGCAATCATTTTATTTTATTATTGTGCGTTTTTAAAATTCTCTTCAATCACAGACCAGTTTAGGTTTGCAAAGAATGCTTCAATGTATTTTTTCTTTTCACTTGTCGCGTAGTCGTATACATATGCATGCTCCCACATATCAAGGGCTAATATCATCTCGCAGCCATTGAGCTGGCCTAGATGTTGTTCGTCTACCCAGGATGCGATTAATCTTTTGTCTTTTCTGTCATACCATAGCACTGCCCAGCCTACACCACGAGTCATAGCCATATTTTTGAATCCCATTAAAAATATTTCCAAGGATACACATTCTTTTGTGATTTGTTTTGCTAGGTCACTCTCAGGATCTAATTCTTTTGCACCACCAGATAGGGAATTGAAATAAACTTCATGGTTTCTCATTCCATTGTATTCAAAAGAAAAACGACGGAACAATTCTGCTATCAGATATGCATTATCTGCACCGTCCCTGAAAAGTCCTTGGCTTAGAGTGCTGATCTTTTCAATTACACTATTTGCATTGGTTACATAGCCTTTGTATAGCTTTAGGTGCTCCTCGATGTTTTTTGCTCCGATTCCTGCTAGTTCTCCAATATTAAAAGTTTTTTCTGTGAATTTTTCCATGATTTTTTTAGTTCCTAGTGTTAATATATAGAGTATACCATGAGGTTTACAAGGAAACATTCATATATATCTGGACTCTTTATTTTGCTTGTCTTTTCTGGGTTTTATTTCTATCAATCACAAGCTAATTCTGACAATTTTTTAAAGGTAGCCTTTTTGGATGTAGGGCAGGGGGATGCTATTTATATAGAGGCACCCAATGGCAGGCAAGTGCTTATCGATGGGGGTCCGGATGCAAGAGTATTACCAGAGCTCTCCGAGGTGATGCCCATGTTCGATACCTCGATAGATATGCTCATCGCTACTCATAGTGATGCAGATCATATCGGTGGACTACCCAGTGTGATTGATAATTACACAATTACAAACATCTTGGAGAATGGCCACAAGGGCGAGACCAAGATTTATAAAAAACTCGAAGAGAAAATAATAGAAAATAATATAAAAAAAGACATCGCTCAAAGGGGTATGCATATCATCCTAGATGAAAAAGAAAATATATATCTAGATATTCTTTTCCCCGACAGGGACGTGTCGAAATTAAAGACAAACGATGGTTCTATTGTGGCCCGGCTCGTCTATAAAGACCAGTCTGTGATGCTGACAGGGGACGCTACATACTATACTGAAAATATTATTTTAAAAAATGAAAATAACGATGATCTAAAATCTACCATTTTAAAGCTCGGGCACCATGGCTCGAATACTTCTTCGGGCACTTCCTGGCTCTCTGCTGCATCTCCGCAGTATACGATTATCTCTGCCGGACTCGATAATAAGTATGGGCACCCTCACATTGATGTATTATCTAGATTGGAAAATTTTAAAATGTCATACCTGTCTACCGCAAAAGAGGGGACAATAATATTTAAATCTGATGGAGTTAGTTTTTGGCAATAATAAAAA
>JBEBAY010000056.1:0-8486 GCA_041158645.1 Candidatus Parcubacteria bacterium
TTTTTATTATGTAAATATTGTTATCATCGCCCATATCGATGCTATTTTCATTATGATGGCGATAGACCATCCGATGATATTGATAAATTTTTTATTTTTATATTTACCCATAATCTTCTGACTACCACTAATTCCTACGATAAAGAATATGATGATTGGGGCTACCATACCATTGAATATCGCAGAATAGATTAAGGCTTTGATTGGATCAATACCGATAAAATTTATTAATATTCCTAGTATTGTAGAGATTATGATCACCCCATAGAATGCACGAGCTTCTTTTAATTTTCTATATAGACCCTCCTTCCACCCAAATGATTCAGACATCGCATATGATGTAGATCCTGCTAATACTGGTATAGATAGCATACCTGTACCTATAATGCCGAGTGTGAATAGTATGAATGCCCAGTGACCTGCCAGTGGGGCTAGAGCCTGTGCAGCATCGGCAGCAGTATTTATATTTGTAACTCCATTCTTGTACAATGTAGTAGCGCACACTGCGATGATAAAGAACATAACGACGTTTGAGAAAAACATTCCGCTCCATACATCTATTCTCATTTTCTTTATCTCTTTATCGTTTGTTCCTTTTCGAGACAGCACAGTGGTCTTGCCTTCGGCGATTTGCTCTTCTACTTCTTGGCCAGTTTCCCAGAAGAATAAGTATGGGGATATTGTAGTTCCTAATATTCCTGTAATTAGAAGTATCTCATTGTTTCCAAATGTAAGATGGGGGATCAGACCATCGTGCAATAACACAGACCAATCCATATGGATAACCAATCCTGTGGCTACATAAGATAGTAGGGCTAGAGATAGCCATTTTAGATAACTCGCATATTTTTGATAAGAAATAAATACTTGCAATAATAATCCGACCAATCCAATCAGAATAATTAATACAGTAAAATTAAAAGATGGAACAATGAGTTGGATTGCTTTTGCCATTGCACCTAGATTCGCTCCTATGTTCAGAGTATTGGCCAGGAATAATAGTATGGTACAAAAATAAAGTACTTTTTTTGAGTACATACTTTTTATATTTGCAGCCAGACCTCGTCCAGTCACCAATGCGATACGAGCACACATCTCTTGAATAGTCGCTACTAGGGGGAATGTCCATGCAGCCATCCATAGTAGTCCTGTGCCGTATTGTGCACCAGTCTGAGAATATGTAGCTATACCAGAAGGATCATCATCTGCAGCTCCAGTTATCAATCCGGGTCCCAATTTTTTTAAATAAGAATTACCACTTTTAACGATTTTTCCATCGATTACTGCGTGTTCAATTTTCTCTGCTATCTCTACAGTTTTCTCGAGGGCTATGGCTGGCGCCTCGACAATATCTTCCATAAGATTATGCTCTTTTGTCATAAATAGAATTATACTATATTTGATTGTGTTGACATAGTATTACAGAACAGTATACTGGAGTAAAATTATTTCAATTATGGGAAAGAAAAAACAAAAAAAGCCAGATTTTATTCCAGATTCTATCGTTGATGATTCGGGTAGTCATTCTGATGAAACCTTGAGTCGGAGTACAAGATTTGAAAAACTTAGCTTGTATAAAAATCAAGAGACAAATGGAAACATCCTTAAAAAGCCAACAGGAAAACGGCCACTAGATTCTCTTTAAAATCTCAACCCCCCAGCAGTGCTACTGTTGGGGGTGTTTTGTACCTTGCTCCACTTGAATTGTGGTATAGTGTAATAACCTTTATTTATGGATGTAAAAATTTTTAAAACACAATTTGATGCGATATTTATGACATCTTTCAACGATTTTGTAGCACAAGCCAAAAATCGCACAAATGATCCGTATATATTATCATCAATAAGTCATACCTCATCGATAGCTTCTACTGGCAAGCGTATCCGTCCGTATAATGTAGCCGTAGCATATGAAGCTTACTCTGGTTCATCTTGGAAAGATATATCTCATCTTTTGGTGGGGGTAGAGCTTATACACCTTATGGCCCTAATTCATGATGATATTATGGATAATGCAGAAACTCGCCATGGGGTACAAACAGTTCATTCATTTACTAAAAATCACATAGAATCTTTGTGTTCTGATTCTTTTGTTGACCATGTCAGTCGCTCACAGGCCATACTAGTGGGTGATATGATTTTTAGCTGGGCATATAAATCCATAAGTCAAAAATCTACACCAAAAGAAGTGTGGGATATTGTGCATGAGCTGGTTGAAGAGGTGGTAGTCGGGCAGATGATTGATGTGATTACTCCACTGAGTAATAATTCAGATTTTAAATCTGTAGAAAATAAAATGTTATTAAAGACGGCAAGATATACTTTCTCTCGACCATTGATGCTCGGAGCAATGGCAGCCTCTGCCCCCGACAAATCTTTTTGGCTTCAGAAATTTGGTGATGCATTGGGTCTAATGTTTCAAGCCCAAGATGACCTCTTGGATGTAGTATCTCAGGAGTCTCTTTTAAAGAAGAGTACTTTGGGGGATATAAAAAATGGAGTTCATACTTTGATATCAGTGTACGTATCAGATAATGCAAATGATGAGCAAAAGGATATTTGGAATAGCTGGTTCGGTAAAAATATAGATTTGGATTCTGAATTGGTAAATAAATTTTTGACGGATATGGGCGCTATTGATTATGTGCAAGATTATATATCTACGCAAAAAGAAAAAGCAATGACAATACTTGCTGAATCTGATATTTCTGAATCACACAAGGATAATTTTAAAAAGATAATTGATATGCTGTCTCATAGAAAATATTAATATGAATATTGATCATAAAAATGATGTAAAGATATGTAAAGATATGACTAGGGCATATGGCACATCTTATTTTCTATCTACATATTTTTTCCCGAAAAAGTTACGCGAGGCTACTTGGGTGTTATATGCTTTTGTAAGACATCCAGATGAGATAGTAGACAATATTGAAAAGGATCCGACTGTAGCTTCCGCGACTCTGGATTCTTGGATATCTGATTGGCACAGGGCCTATAACGGCGATCTGGATGTTCATCCTGTGTTGCGTGCCAATGCTATCCTATGGAAGAAATACAATATTCCTTTTGAGTACAGTACTACTTTTTTTGGGGCGATGAAGAGCGATACAGTCAAGAATACTTTTAAAACTTATTCTGAATTAGAATCTTATATGAATGGCTCAGCGACTGTGGTCGGCTATATGATGTGCTATCTGATTGGATTTCAGAATGGAGCATTGTCATATGCAAGAAAACTCGCAGAGGCTTTTCAGATGACCAATTTTATCCGAGATATAAAAGAAGATCTAGAAAGAGGTAGGATATATATGCCATTAGAAGATATAGAGAAATACGGATTAAACAAAGAAAGCTTTTCAAGATTGGAATCAACTACAGAAATGCAAAATTTAATTTCTTTTGAAATAAAACGAACAGAAGATTTGTATCTTGAAGCCCAAAAGGGTATATCAATGCTCGATGAGGGTGGTAGACGTGCGGTACGGATGTCTCTGGTGCTATATAGGGAGATTTTATTGATAATAAAAAAGGATCCATATGTAGTCCTGCGAGGTAGGGTCCGTGTCCCTAAATATAGAAAAATTATTCTTATTATTAAAAACTTTTACTAAAATATATGGAAACAAAAAAGAAAGTAGTAGTGATTGGTGCAGGGTTTGGTGGACTCGGCGTATCTGCTATGCTGGCCAAGAAAGGATATGATGTGACTCTAGTCGAGAAGAATAGTACTGTCGGTGGACGTGCGCGAGTATTTGAAAAAGATGGTTTTACTTTTGATATGGGTCCTAGCTGGTACATGATGCCAGAAGTTTTTGAGCATTTCTTTTCTCTGATGGATGAAAAGATAGCTGACCATTTTTCTCTCACAAAGCTTTCCCCTTCATATCGCGTATTTTTAAAGAGTGACGGCAAGTCATATGATTTCTACGGAGACATAGAAAAGAATACCCAGACTTTTGAATCATTAGAACCAGGTAGTGGAAAAGTTTTGGTAAAATTTCTAGCTAAACTAAAACTGCAGTATGGCATCGCCTACAATGAATTTATGTTCAAGAACTACAATTCAGTTCTAGATTTTATGAGTTGGAGTGTGGCAAAGGTTGGATACAAATTACCTCTACTTCGAAAACAAAAGGGAATTATAGAGTCAAAATTCAAGAGTGAGATATTGCGCAAGGTTATGCAATATCAGATGATCTTGCTAGGCACTGCACCCGGAGATTGTCCTGGTATTTACAGTATGATGAACTATGTTGATTTTGGTCTAGGTGTTTGGTATCCAGATGGAGGCATGTGGAAGCTAACTGGCGCACTTGAAAATATGTGTATCAAAAATGGGGTAAAGATTATGCCTGATACTGAGGTGTCATCTATATCTATAGTGAACAAAAAAGCCACAGGTGTAGTATTAAAAAATTGTGAAAAAATTGAAGCTGATATTGTGATATCAAATGCAGATATAGCATTCACTGATCGGGTACTACTCGCACCAGAGCACCGCCAATTTACAGAGGAGTATTGGGAATCTAGAATGCTCGCTCCTAGTGCATTCCTGATGTATCTAGGTATCGATGGAAAGCTACCAAATCTACAGCATCACAATCTGATATTCTCAGAGAATTGGGAGCAAGGATTTAAAGAGATATTCAATGACCCAGCGTGGCCAAACGATCCATCACTATATATCTGTATGCCTTCAAAGACCGACAAAACCGTGGCTCCAGATGGGTGCGAGAATCTGTGTATATTAGTACCTATTGCTCCGGGATTAGAATATGATGAAGCATTTGAGAAAAAGTATACAGAGAAAATTCTTGCCGAGCTTGAGAAATACGCGGGGATCACTGATATTAAGAATCGTATCAAGCATCTGAAAACTTACTGCATAAAAGATTTTGAGAATGATTATTTTGCTTACAAGGGTACAGCATTGGGTCTGGCTCATACACTAGGACAGACTGCACTATTCCGTCCAAATAATATTCACAAAGAGATAAACAATCTTTTTTATGTAGGTGCAGGTACAAATCCTGGTATAGGTATGCCTATCTGTCTGATATCAGCAGAGCTCGCATACAAGAGAATAGAGAACATCACGGATGTGCATCCACTAACAAAACTTTAGAAGATATTTTTGTAGAGTAGAATAAAAAATATAATACCGCCAATGATTGTATTTATTAGTGGGAAATATTTATAAATAGGGAGGACCTCAATGGGTCCTTTCTTTTTTATTGAGATAGCTATCATGACTAGGTATACAGCAATCGCAATGTAGGAAAATACTCCAATATAAGGAAGAGTCAAAATACCTGATGCTGCATACAATATCCCGCATAGTGCAAGAGTCGTATTTTTACCTAGTATTGTGGCTCCTGTCTTTAATCCTGCGTCTGTATCTGCTGTGATATCTGGTACAGCAGAATATACATGCATGGCATATGACCATAGGAATCCAGCAATCATAGGTATATACCCAGGCAATGTGTGAGTGATTAATGCGTAGGATAAAATACCTGGGAGTATGTATATAAAGCTACTAAAGATACTATCTAGGAATGGTACAGCTTTTGCTCGAATTGGTCGTGCTGAATATTGCCAAGAGAAAAATAAAAATAAAATAAATATCAAAAATACTAGATTACTCGTAGTAGCATTCACGTAAATAAAAAATGGCACATTTGCAAAAAGAATAATATTCTTTAGGAAAGAATCATCTTTTTTATCTAATACATTTTCGTATTCTTTTTTCTTCTCATTCAATACATCTGTATCTCTGTCGTATAGATCATTTACTCCATATATGAATATATTTGCAGGGAAAGAAAAATATAAAAATAATATGCTAATAGGTACCCACGGTATATCATACACTCCATATGTCGCAGCAATGCTGAGGATAAAGGGTCCGATAACATATATCCAAAATCTTGGTCTACTGATTTTTAGAATCTTTTTCATTTTTATAGTGTATCACAGCGCATATGATAATCATCATTATTCCTATGATCGATGGTATCCACAATCCCTTGAATACAGAGACTAGAGTCCAGAATACTATGCTGATTAAAAAGCTATAAGATAAGAATAAAATATTTTTATTTTCTGTATTTTTAAATAAACAATATCCTATCATAGATCCGATAGATCCAGATATGAACCATCCGATAAAATTCTGTAGTGGCACATCGTAGTATAGTCCTGTGTCTGCGTACTTCCACATACCGACAGCTACAGATGCAGGGTCCAGCACAAGATCAAATAAAACCAGAATTAATACAGGTAATATTAATCTATGTATTTTATTTTTTGTCAGTATATATGCTATGGCTATTGATCCAATCATCAGTGGTGCCCATGATAGTCCCACTGTGACAGGCAATATGCCATTTATCTTGTATCCTAGATCACCCGTATAAATAAAATTTCCATAGGGTAATCCTGTTGTGAGGCCTATGTATTCTATAATCATCGCATAAACAGACAATACCCCGAGTGTTTTAATACAAAAAATCCACCCATATTCTTTTATTAGATAATATGCCAGTGGTAGCAATATTACGAAGATAGATATCATAGATCCCCATTTGTATTTCATCGCATTGGGGATAAATATCAAGGATAGTGATCCTAGTAATACAAATATAAAATAGAATAAAATTATAATTTTTTTTCTCATAATATTTTTGATTATACTATATTTGAATTTGTTGACATAGGACTTTTTTAATATATACTATATAGAAATTTCACCTTAAACCAATAAACTATATGAAAAATCTAATCTTACTTTCCTTGCTATTGGTGTGTTTGCCTATTTACCTATTTTTTGAATTAGATGCACCTCAGGTGTCTCTAGTTATTCAAGAGGAGGTTTATATGTACATGCTTTTAATTTTCTTTTCTATGGCCTTATTCTTTTCTTTTTTTGTTCTTCCTTATACTGTGTCAGTATGGCGCAGTTTTAAAACAAAAATTATGATGAATTATACTTTTGTATATTTTTGTTATATTTTTATGTTTGGAATTTTTATGCAATTGGTTTGCGCATTAGCGGTTATTCAACCTTTACCAGGGTTAATGAAGGACAATGTTTCTATGCTCGCATTGCAGTGTATTTCTTGGTTGGCTGTTTCGCTTAGTGTTATATTAACCAGGCCTTACAACTTTAGGCGCATAAATGTGCTAAACAAGAAAACAGACACGCGTCAGCAGTATATGCTGGACAATGCAGAATCTTTTAATTTCTGCTATAAAAAGTAGAATAGAATAAATCAAAAGAGGTGTGGATTATGGTTTTACCATTTCCATGCCTCTTTTTTATGCTACAATATATTTATATATGTCTTTCAACAAGCCAAACAAAATCCAGATAATCAAATACGCTCCACCACCACCAGATCTGCCTGTATTAGGCAAAGATGAGCCAGCAGAGATCTCATTCATCGGTCGTACAAACTACGTAGCTTCTCTTGAAGAAAAGAAGTTTGTTTTTGGTATCAAGCGTGTAGATCGCAGACGTCACCTATATATCATCGGAAAATCAGGTGTCGGTAAATCTAAAATTCAAGAGCTAATGGTTCGCCAAGATATTGCCTATGGCCATGGAGTATGTGTGATCGACCCTCACGGAGAATTCATCGATGATATCCTTGCCTTTATTCCAAAAGAAAGAATAGGGGATGTATGTATTCTAGACCCAGGTGATGTGGATTATCCGGCATCTTTCAACCCACTTTCAAATGTGGATCCGACTTTCAAGCACCAATTGACTCAAGGATTGATCGAGGTGCTACGCAAGCAATTCGGAGCAAACTGGACTCCTAGATTGGAGCACGTATTTCGCTTTACAGTGCTTGCGCTATTGGACTACCCGCACGCTACTATGCGCGGGATGATATCGATGCTGACAGATCGTAATTACCGTCAAAAAGTAGTGGAGTATATAGAGGACGATATGGTCAAGAGATTCTGGGCTATTGAATTCGCGGATTGGTCCGAGAAGTTTGATACTGATGCCATTATCCCGCTCGTGAACAAGCTGGGGCAATTCCTATCTGATCCGATGCTTCGCAATATCTTTGGACAAAAAGAAAACAAGATTGATATCGAGCAAATTATGAATGATCAAAAAATTCTGCTGATTAATCTTTCAAAAGGAAAAATCGGTGAAGAGAATTCTTCGTTCTTTGGAGCTATGTTCCTGACCAAAATCAAGCAGGCAGGTATGGCCCGTGCAAAACTTTCTCATGATCAAAGAAAAGATTTTTATTTATACGTAGACGAGTTTCAAAATATCGTGACAGATACATTTGAAAACATTCTTTCCGAGGCTCGTAAATACGGATTAAATTTGACTGTTGCTCACCAGTATGTAGGACAGCTACTACCAAAAGTCCAACAGGCAGTATTGGGTAACGTAGGATCTATTATCTCTTTCCGTGTAGGTGGAGATGATGCAGTAAAATTAAAGCCTGAGT